>NZ_NPDG01000015.1:0-134633 GCF_002272225.1 Bacillus sp. 7894-2 | reverse complement strand
ATTTACGAAAACAGCTTTGGCTAAAGAAAGGGGAAATCAGTTATGAAAATAGTTATTGCGCCCGATTCATTTAAAGAGAGTTTATCGGCACTTGAGGCAGCGAATGCCATTGAGCGAGGGTTTAAATCGATATTCCCTAATGCCCAATATAAAAAAATGCCGATGGCTGACGGAGGAGAGGGAACGGTCCAATCGCTTGTAGATGCAACAAACGGAAGAATTATTGAGTGTATTGTTACAGGTCCCCTGGGAGAACCGGTACAGGCATTCTTTGGCTTAATGGGAAATGGAAAGACAGCTGTCATTGAGATGGCCTCTGCATCCGGCCTGCATCTGGTTCCTCCAGAAAAACGAAATCCCTTGCTGACGTCAACGCGGGGAACAGGAGAATTAATTGCTGCCGCAATGGACACAGGAGTTCAGCACATCATAATTGGTATCGGCGGAAGTGCGACAAATGATGCCGGAGCCGGAATGATACAAGCATTGGGCGGAAAACTTCTTGATAAAACCGGCAGCGAAATCGGCCAGGGCGGAGGAGCGCTTGCACAGCTTGCAGCCATTGACATGTCAGAGCTTGATTCCAGGCTGCGGAATGTCCATATCGAAGTAGCCTGTGACGTTGATAACCCATTAAATGGTCCAAGAGGCGCATCCGCTGTCTTTGGCCCGCAAAAAGGGGCGACAACTGAGATGGTACAGGTCCTGGACCGGAATCTGGGCCATTTTGCAGATGTAGTTGAAAACGCCCTCGGCAAATCGTTCCGCGATATAGAGGGGGCTGGAGCGGCAGGAGGAATAGGCGGAAGTCTCCTCGCTTTCTTAAATGCTGACTTAAAAAGAGGAATTGATATTGTCCTTGACGCGGTTAACTTTGAGGAAGAAGTAAAAGGTGCTGATCTTGTCATTACTGGCGAAGGCAGGATTGACAGCCAGACGATTTATGGAAAAACGCCAATTGGGGTGGCAAAAGCGGCAAAGAAGCACGGAATACCCGTAATCGGTCTTGCAGGTTCCTTATCAGACGACAGCCATATCATCCATGAACATGGTATTGATGCACTTTTCAGCATAGTTCCTGGCGTGATAACCCTTCCGGATGCCTTTGAGAAAGCAGCACCTTATATGGAAAGAACAGCAAGGAACATAGCGGCCATTATGAAAATCAGTAGAATATGAAAACTGGAAGCTGTGAGATGCAGCTTCTTTTTAGTAGAAAATAATAATGTTATGTAAACAAAATAGATAAATAAAAAAGGACTGCACGCAGCCCTTTCAATTCCCACTGAATAAAATAAACACAAAATATCCAATCATCGTTACCAATCCAAAAGGCACTCCGAATACGGCCCACTCTTTACTCGTAATCTGCAGTTTACCGGCAGCAATGATATTGGGAATATTCCCGGGGATCAGCATTCCGCCGCTGATCAGGAGTCCAAGAAGAATAGATTGAACAGTAAAATGATCCATGGATGGGCTGATTTCAGCCGCGGCAAGGGTGGCATTGTCCAGGACAGCAGAAATCATATTGATCCAATATAACAGAAGCGGGTTTAAACCGATTAAAAAGTGATTGATCAGCGGTTCAAAACCGGCACCAAGCATCGTCAGTCCCATGACAAAAAAGTAAATCTTCAAAGCCCTGACAAAGATTTCTTCATAGTTTTCACTGGCAGGCTTTTTGGTAAAGGAAGCTTTGCCAGAACTAGGCGGTTTAACAGCTATCGCTGCCATGATGCCGAAAAACACGAGGGCAATAATAATTTGCGGTCCAACCAAATCCATCAAAAAGAAAAAGTCTTCTTTCATTTTACTGATGGCAATGGTGGAAAGCGGCTCGCCAATTGGCGTCAGTGCTGCGCCAAGGCCAATTGAGAAGCAGGCGAGTACTGTCAGCCTGACCTCTGAGGTTCTATCAAGCCTTAGGGCACTAATAATTAACACAAGAACCAGTGCAGCAATAATAGCGGTAATAACACTTGAAATTAATCCCAGGAAAATGACCATCAATGCTGCAAATAATCGAAACGGCATGCGCCGGCTTACTGAAAGGATGCTTTTTTCCAGATTTGCCTGAAACCACTTAAACAAGAGGCCTGCAATAAAGACAGCGAGTGTAATTTTTACAGGCTCCTGTGCTGCTTGTACAAAAAGACCGCTGTTTAGAACTCCGCTTGCAAGTGCTGCGGAAAGCCCCATTAAAAATAAAAACATCTCCAGATTTTTTTCCACAAACTCAGATAGAAAAGGCATGACAAGAACAATTATGAAAATAACCACTAATAAATAAATCATAATCCTGCTCCATTTGGTTATTTTCCCAGCTTAATCACAAGGAATACTACATTCATATGCATTCCCTCGGACAAACTTTCCATAAAGTGAAACTTCAATCAGTGGGTTTATCTTTATCCGAATGCGATAAAAAATCCCTGCCAGAGACCCGGCAGGGATTATCACTTAGTTATAGTCGTTTAAAACGGTTCCAGTCAGATCGAATTCAGGTTCCATGCTTTTGATGGCATTTGTGTCAATAGGAGTTGTACCGGCCAGCTGTATTTCTTCTATCTCAGGTGGGGTCAGAGGGGATAAAGTATGACCTTTCTTTGCTTGATTGTCCAACAAATGAATCAACTCCTTTACAGTATTTGTTAGTTACATTCCTATTTTACTGTTATATTCAAACATGTAAATTATGGAAGTTGTCTCTGGGAGGTATTTTTAGTTTTCCCAAAAAAGAAATTTTATTAACACAAAGGCTTATTTTTAGATTTTTCTATCCTTTGAGCTTACACGGCCAGATATGTTAAGATGTTATTTTATTGAAATGAACATAATCGCTAGGATAATAGGAAGGAAGTTCAGCTTGGATAAACGCATCTATTTATTGGCAATCATATCATTTGTTGTTGGAATGGTGGAATTGATTATAGGAGGGCTGCTGGATCTTGTCGCTTCAGATCTGGGTGTCAGCCTGGGGCAGGCGGGCCTGTTAATTACAGTATTTTCACTTGCCTTTGCCATCGCAGCTCCTGTCCTGCTCACAATGACGGTTAAAATGGAACGCAGCCGTTTAATGATGATATCCTTGGCTGTATTTTTGGCCGGGAACATTGTGGCTGTATTCAGCCCGTTTTACAGTGTTTTATTAGTCGGCCGAATTCTTTCGGCAGTAAGCGGCTCACTGCTCATAGCCTTGTGCATGACAATGGCATCATACATCGTTTCAGAGGAATATCGTGCACGTGCGATCGGAATCGTGTTTATGGGAATCAGTGCATCCCTTGTACTGGGTGTTCCCATTGGATTAATGCTTGGAAATGCTTTCGGCTGGCGGGCTCCCTTTGTACTGATTTCAGCACTTACACTCTTATCAATGGCCGGAGTATACTTCTTTCTTGGAAAGGTTGCTCCAAAGCCGGCTGTGCCGATTGGCGTACAGCTTAAAACGCTGAAAAGCAGGAAAATAGCGCTCATACAGATAACATCCTTTTTATTGATGACCGGTCATTTAGTTTTTTACGGATATCTGACACCTTTCCTGAAAATGAATTTGGGTCTTGATGGAAACTGGGTCAGTATTGTCTACCTGATTTTCGGAATTGCGGCGGTAATCGGCGGCGGTCTCGGCGGCCACCTGGCAGACCGTTTCGGTGCAAAATCGGTCATTTTAACGCTTGTTGCCATGTTCGGAATTACACTTTTTGCATTGCCTTTTGCAGCTTTTTCCCTGCCGGTATTCCTTTTCACAGTAGTCATTTGGAGTATGCTCAGCTGGGCGATCACACCTGCCATACACAGCTACTTAATTGAAGTAACACCGGAGACTTCGGATATTCAGCAAACATTGAACAATTCGGCAGTTCACATGGGAATGGCATTCGGCAGCATGATCGGCGGAATCATGATTGAGACAACCTCGGTCGAATACAATGCAGCTGCAGGAAGTATTTTTATAATTATGGCTCTTGGTACAGCAGCTCTTTCCATGGCGAAAAAAGAGACAAGGACTGCTGCCGCAGAATAATACGATGGAATGCCGGCTTCTTTGGAGGCTGGCATTTTTTACAGCAGAAAGTGACAAACTATTTCAATAATTTAAAAATAATTCTACAAAATATATTGATATATCTTCCTTTTATCTACTATAATCAAATTGTCTATTGGTATAACATGTGATTATAGGGGGAATTTGGAATTTGTTTTTGTGAAATAATAATAAAGGAGTCTGTTTCATGAGCCAGCTTAGCTATATTCTCCGTACTTTATTCGTCATTATTCCTACTGTTTTGATCATCAGCATTGCAGTATGTGTTGGTAATGGGCTTGAAGGAAGTGCGTTTTGGATGACGATCGGGTTTATTGTCATCCTTGGAACACTGGCGGGAATATTATCCGCATTTATGAACTACCGCAAATTTATTGCACCTATCAGTATAATTAATACATACATTGAAGAACTTGCAGAAGGAAACATGTCCAAAAGACTGGACGAGAAATCAGTAGGCCAGCTTGGTTCCATTGCTGCAGCACTGAATCATACTGCCTCTGCCTGGCAGGAGGTGCTCAATAAAGTGGTGCTGGCTTCGGACGAAGTCACACAATATGCCCAGCAGCTATCATCCGGTGCCCAGCAGACAAACATGGCCACAAGCCACATTGCTGAGGTGATTGAAGAGATTGCTGCAGGGGCAGACAATCAGGTCAACGGAGTCGGAACAGCTTCCCATGTCATTATGCAAGTGTCTGAAACACTGACACAGGTGGCGTCAAACTCTGAACAGGTGACAGAGCAAATCAATGATTCCCTGGAAAAAGCAAATCATGGCGATGCAGCCATTTCAACAGCAGGCTGCCAGATGAATTACATTCATATGAATGTACAGGACTTATCCAAGGTGGTAAAAGGCCTTGGCCAGCGTTCACAGGAAATTGGAAAGATTATTGAAGTGATCACAGGCATTGCCGCTCAAACAAACCTTCTGGCATTGAATGCTGCCATCGAAGCAGCCCGTGCAGGAGAACAGGGAAAAGGCTTTGCAGTCGTAGCTAACGAGGTTCGAAACCTCGCTGAAAAATCGGCGGAATCCACTCTCCAAATCAGCCAGCTGATTTCAAAAATCCAGGAAGAAACCCATCAGGTTGTCCAAACCATGGATACGGTCAATCATGAAGTAACAGAAGGCATGGAAGTCATGAAAGGAGCTGGGGATTCCTTCAAACAAATCCGTCAGTCTGTCAGCATGGTGACCAATCAAATGCAGGAAGTCGCTTCAGCCATTCAGCAAATGTCTGCCGGTTCCCGGCAAATGGTCCAATCCATGGATGAGATCACCCATGTGGCAAATGAATCCGCCATGGCTACACAAAGTGTACTGGCATCAACTGAAGAACAAGCTGCATCCATGGAGGAGATATCCCTTTCCGCTGACCACCTTACGGGCATGGCGGAAGATTTGAAAGAGTTGATCAGCAGGTTTAAGTTATAGAGTTTAGGTCTGGAACCTAGACTCTTTTTATTAATACAATTCATTTTTATGCTATTCTATCATCATAGAAAGCTTTAAGAGGTGAACAGATGTATCACATCGGCGTAGTTGGACCGGCGCAGTCTGTGGATAGAATCCTGGATGTGGCCCGTGAGTTTGAAAAGGAATTAAGGTTTCATCCTTTTACTTATCAAAAAGCAGTGGAAACAAAAGAGATAGTGATGGAACATAAAGATCAGGTGGATGCCTGGCTTTTTTCCGGACCGATTCCCTACTCAATCGCCAAAGGAGTTTTAGGTGATGATGAAAGCCTGCATGGTGTTTTATTTTTAGAGACGGGGCTATATAAATCGTTCCTTAATTTGCTTTTGCAAAACAGGAAATTAACAAAGCTGTCTGTCGACCTTCCGGAAGGCGCGAATATTAGTGATGAGGCCTTATCACAGCTTGATGTGCAGGAAAATAACCTTAAAATAAAAACCTTTCAGCCAGATATTGATGAGGATGATATTTATCAGTATCACTATAAACTATGGAAGAAAGGCAAAGCAGATGGTGTGCTGACTTGCTATCCTTCTGTGCAGGAACGGTTAGCTGATCATGGAATTCCTGTTTCCTGGATTACGACAACCCGCCTTGAAACCAAACAGACATTACTTTCTCTTTCTGAAAAAGCAAAAGCGCATTATTATCAGAATACACAAGTGGCTGTTTGTACAATCGAAACAGAAAATCCGGAATTGGAAAAAGAAGAACTACTGTATAATATGCAATGGACTCAGCTGAAAATGGACGAAATCCTCCTTCGGGCGAGCAGGAGTTTGAATGGTTCTTTTCATAAAACCGGCAGCGGCGATTACATGATTTTCAGTTCGCGCGGAGAAGTGTATGAACAATTGAATACTCTGCATAAAGCCTTTGAAAAGATTCAATCCGATTTAAACCGTCCGGTTGCAGCAGGAATCGGCTTTGGGGATTCAGTCCTGAAAGCGGAGTTTAATGCGAGAAAAGCCGTTCAGCGCTCAAAGTCTTCCAAGCATGAAAAAATAATTTTAATTGATGAACATGGAATAGTGGAGGAGTACCGGCACGAGCAGCTGATCGTATCCTATATCAGCGAAAGCACTGAGCCGGAGCTCGTAAAAAAACTGGGAGAATACCACATTAGTGTACAGCTCTTTAACAAAATTAAAAGCTATGTTGAACGTAAAAACTGGAATACTTTCACCTCAAAGGACATTGCCCTGGAGCTGGGCATGAGTAACCGCAACTCACAGCGAATCCTTCAGGGACTGCGCAAAACTGGCCTCATCACAGAAATAGGCGAGACCAAAAGCCATGATAAAGGAAGACCGATGAAATTATATTGCTTTAAACAGGAAAACAGCCAGGAATAATGGGCTGTTTTTTATTTGGAAAAAATATATATGAATATTTATTGAAAAATTTCTATAAATTCTATATTATTAGATTTAACGCATTTGCGTTAATTAGACGTTATATAGGAGTGAAACAGATGGATGTCAGCAAGATACTAACAAAAGTTGATGAAGTATACAGCGAAGTCATCGAGTGGCGGCGCTATCTTCATGAAAATCCGGAATTATCCTTTCAGGAAGTACATACGGCAAATTATGTTTATGAAAAACTTGAAAGTTTTGGAGGTCTTGAATTATCGCGGCCGACTGAAACAAGTGTGCTTGCGAGATTAAAAGGATCTAAGCCTGGTAAAGTAATAGCGTTGCGTGCTGATATGGATGCATTGCCAATTGCAGAAAATACAGGCTTGCCATATGCCTCTAAAAATACGGGTGTCATGCATGCATGCGGACATGATGCTCACACCAGCATGCTTCTCGGAGCAGCTAAAATGCTAACAGAAGAAAAAGAAAATCTCAGCGGGGAAATCGTATTTATTTTTCAGCATGCTGAAGAGCTTCCTCCGGGAGGAGCACGGGAAATGGTTGCTGCCGGTGTGATGGAAGGCATCGATCAAGTAGTAGGCCTGCATCTAATGGCAACGATTCCATTTGGTACAATCGGCATAAGAGATGGCGCCATTACCTCTGCCAGTGATATTTTCAAAATTACTGTTCAGGGAAAGGGAGGACATGCGTCAACACCGGAACTGACGGTTGATCCGGTAGCCGCAGGAGCCCAAATTGTGTCGGGTTTAAATCACATTGTTGCCCGTTCTGTTGGCCCTCTTGATTCTGCAGTTGTGTCTGTTACCAGATTCCATGGAGGAGAAGCATTTAACGTCATCCCTGATACTGTGGAAATTGGTGGATCAGTCAGAGTGCTTGACAACACAACCCGTGAGCTGGTTAAAAAACGAATCAGCGAAACAGCTGAAGGGATTGCCCGCGCACATGGAGCAGAAGCAAAGGTTGAATATACATATGGCTACAACCCTGTTGTAAATAACGCAGAATTAACGAAAGAAGTTACTAATGTACTAGAAACATATTTTACGGACCGTGTAATTGAAAATATTGACCCCATGCTGGGCGGAGAAGATTTTTCCGCTTTCAGCGAGGTTAGGCCCGGGTGCTATATCATGATTGGTGCAGGGAATGAACAGAAAGGAATTACCTTCCCGCACCACCACCCTAAATTTGATCTTGATGAAGAGTCAATGAAGGATGGTTTGAAATTTCATGTGCTATCTGCTCTTACTTTATCTGAAACCAGAAAAGGAGGGGTTTGATGGCACAGAACAGCAGAAAAGAGAAAAAGACATTTTTTGATCGGATGCTCGATTCGATTGAATACGCAGGAAATAAGCTTCCAGACCCCATTGTCCTGTTTTTTATCCTATGCGGAATTATCCTTGGGGCATCCTTTATCGCGGGGTTATTCAAATTATCCGCAACCCATCCGGTAACAGGGGAGACCGTAGTGGCGAATAACCTCCTGGACGGAGCAGGGCTTGTTGATATCATAACCGGCATGGTAACAAACTTCAGCGAATTTCCTCCGCTTGGAATGGTATTAGTGATGATGATCGGTGTAGGTCTTGCTGAACAGAGTGGTTTTTTCGATACGCTGATGAAACGTTCGGTTGTTGCCACACCGAAAAAAATCATTATCCCAAGCATCATTTTAATCGCTATTGTCGGTAATGTTGCAGCAGATGCAACCCAGGTAGTATTGCCGCCAATAGCAGCAGCCGTTCTTATGGCGTTTGGCTACCATCCTATGGTCGGCCTGATTGTCGCTTATGCATCTACAACGGGTGCGTTTTCTGCCAACCTGATGATTGGGATGACAGATACACTGGCGGCCGGCTTCACGGAATCAGGTGCACAAACCGTAAATCCTGATTATAAAGCCAATCCGGCAATGAATTATTACTTTATAGCCGTTTCTACCTTTTTCTTACTGGCTGTTTCCACCTGGGTAACGTACAAATTTACCATTCCGCGTTTTGGCAAGTATTCAGGAGAAATGGACGCCATGACGACAACTGTTTCAAAAGAAGAAAGCCGCGGGCTTAAGTGGGCCGGAATTTCGGCAGCTGTTTTCCTTGCTGCAGTCCTGGCCATGGTCCTTCCGGAAAACGGAATCCTGAGAAATCCGGAAACAGGCTCCATCATTGAAGGTTCCCCTTTAATGGATGGAATTGTTCCCTTATTGACCATCTTCTTCCTGCTGCCTGGATTATTCTATGGTATGGGAGCAGGCACGATCAAAACGTCCAAGGACTTCGGTGAAATGACCGGAAAAGCAATGAGTACAATGGGACCATACATTGTTCTGGTTTTTGCTTCAGCACAATTCCTTGCATATTTCGCTGATTCCAATCTTGGGCCAATCATCGCCATTAAAGGAGCCGATTTTCTGGAATCTGTCGGATTTACCGGAGTTCCTTTATTCATTGTGTTTATTTTATTTGTAAGCTCTATCAATATACTAATTGGAAGTGCATCAGCAAAATGGGCCATCCTTGCACCTATTTTCGTGCCGATGTTCATGTTCCTTGATTACCACCCGGCTTTTACACAAGCACTGTACCGTGTCGGAGATTCCATTACGAATCCGATCACGCCAATGCTTCCGTATCTTGTTTTGTTACTATCCTTTGCGAAAAAGTATGACAAAAACATGGGATTGGGAACTTTAATTTCAGCCCTTTTCCCGTACACCATATTTTTCGGCATATTCTGGATCCTGCTGATTATCGTCTGGTATCTGCTGGGTATTCCAGTGGGACCAGAGGGACCAATTTATTTGTAAAGCTGCCACCCGGGGAAACCCGGGTGTTTTTATATTGAATAACATACCTATTAGTGTATTTACACCTGCCAAAATGATACTATATCCATAAACAAAACCCCATTTGGAGGTATTCCATGGAAAATTACGGCGATCTCATTCAAAAACAAAGAAGCTTCTTCAGCACCGGTAAAACAAAGGATGTCTCATTCAGACTGGAAGCGCTAGCGAAGCTGCGTACAGTCATAAAACAGCATGAGCAGGAATTAATGGATGCGTTAAAGGCTGATCTCAATAAAAGTGAATTCGATGCCTATTTAACCGAAATCGGAATTCTGCTTGAAGAGATCCGCTTTACTATGAAGCACCTGAGAAAATGGGCGAAGCCAAGAAAGGTGAAGTCGTCGCTTGCACAGATTGGTTCAAAAAGCTATATCTATCCTGAGCCATACGGAGTTGCGCTGATCATAGCGCCCTGGAATTATCCTTTCCAGCTTGCGATTGCACCGCTGATTGGAGCAATCGCTGCAGGAAACTGCGCGATTCTGAAGCCATCAGAACTAACACCGCAAACTTCGGCATTGCTGTCAAAGTTGATCAGCAAACATTTCCCGCCAGAGTATATAACAGTTGTTGAAGGCGACGCAGAAACAAGCACAGCGCTTTTAAATGAAAAGGTCGATTATATTTTCTTCACAGGCAGTGTGCCTGTTGGAAAAATCATTATGGAAGCCGCTTCGAAAAATCTTACACCGGTTACGCTGGAACTGGGCGGGAAAAGTCCGTGCATTGTGCATGAAGATGCTAATCTGAAGCTTGCTGCGAAGAGAATTGCATGGGGAAAATATATCAATGCCGGCCAGACATGTGTGGCTCCTGATTATCTTTATGTTCACACCAGAGTAAAAGAAGTATTTCTTAAAGAACTGAAGCAGGCCATACAGGAACTTTATGGAGAAAATCCCATTACATCCGGTCATTTTACGCGAATCGTCAGTGAAAAGCATTTCAGCCGTCTCACAAAATTTTTGAACAATGGCTCCACTTTCCACGGGGGGCGTCATGATTTAAGCTCATTAAGCATCGAACCGACTGTTCTCGGCAATATAACCTGGAATGATGAGGTTATGCAGGATGAAATATTCGGGCCGATTCTCCCCGTGCTCGAATATGAAGACTTGTCCAAAATGATTGGAGAAGTTACAGCACGACCGAAACCTTTGGCCCTATATATCTTTACAGAAAGTGAAGGTATCCAAAGCCAGATTCTAAGCAGCATTTCCTTTGGTGGGGGATGCATCAATGATACCGTTTATCATTTGAGTTCACCATATCTGCCTTTCGGCGGCGTGGGGGAGAGCGGGATTGGCGCTTATCACGGAAAGGGCAGCTTTGATGTCTTTTCCCATGAAAAAAGCATACTGAAGCAAACCACCAGATTTGATCTGCCATTCCGGTATCCGACGACAAAGGATGCCTTAAAAAAGGTGAAGTTCTTTATAAAATAACCCTCTCATTTGCAGAGCAGTTCTAAGCATTATTTTTCGGAGGCTTGAGATCCTTGTTTAAATTCTGTATGGCGGCATCGGTTTTTTTTGAAAGGTTTTTGGTGTATGGGGAAAGAGAGAAGGTGGGGAAGTTTACATTTTTCACTTTCTTGGTCAGTTTTTTCAATGAAATCAGCCCTTTTTAACTTTAGTATATGTCCCAGCAGCACGAACATGAATATGGCGCGGAAGAAAATTCCTTCCACGCCATATAGTATGCTCAAGTCTTCGTTTTGGTATAAACGCTTATTAATCTTTT
This sequence comes from Bacillus sp. 7894-2, assembly GCF_002272225.1. Classification (NCBI taxonomy): domain Bacteria; kingdom Bacillati; phylum Bacillota; class Bacilli; order Caryophanales; family Bacillaceae; genus Bacillus; species Bacillus sp. 7894-2. The sequence goes on along the minus strand of NZ_NPDG01000015.1, from coordinate 123,117 downwards.
ATTCTCTTTTAATATTCTTTCGGTGTGAGGGTCTTAAACAATTCAGCCCATCCATAAAAATGGATGCCGATTCCTTCGTTCAGTTAAACATCCGTCCCTTTACTTCTTTTCGCCCCTCTCCTAACAGAAAATTCGCTTCTTCCATTCAAAATTTTATAGGCCATGGGACAGCCATTCCAGATTTTAATTCATATACTATCCAGAGAAAATATAAAGAAGGGGGAACATTGGACCGTGAAGTGGATAATAAATGCTGAAAAATGGCTGTCGCATAAAGATTTAGACAGCGAATTACAAAAAACCCTCCAGGATATGGACCGGAAGACAATGGAAGATTGCTTCTATAAAGATTTAGAATTCGGTACGGGGGGCATCCGCGGCGAGCTGGGACCGGGCACCAACAGAATGAATATTTACACTGTCCGCAAAGCAGCAAAGGGACTTGCCGATTACATCTCCCAGCATGGAGAGGCAGCAAAAAAACGGGGCATAGCCATCGCCTATGATTGCCGCCGAAAATCGAAGGAGTTTGCCCTTGAGGTTGCAAAAACAGTTGGTTTTCAAGGGATAAAAGTATATTTGTTTCAAGAACTTAGACCGACCCCTGAATTATCTTTCGCTGTCCGCTATTTAAACGCATTTGCAGGAGTTGTCATTACTGCAAGTCATAATCCGCCAGAATATAACGGTTTTAAAGTTTATGGTGAAGATGGCGGACAAATCACTCCATTTGCAGCAACACAAATAACGGATTTCATCAATAATATTGAGGACGGACTCTATATAAAGGTGATGGAAGAAAAAGATCTTCAAAGCAGTAATCTGTTAACTTTTATAGGCGAAGATATAGATCATGCTTATCTTGAAAAACTTAAAACAATCCATCTGAACAGTGAAATGGAAAATAGGGCAGTCAAGAACCTTAAGATCGTGTTCTCACCCCTGCATGGTACAGCAAAAAAGCTAGTTTGCAAAGGGCTGCAAGCTTTTGGGTTTAGGAATGTTACCCTAGTAAAAGAGCAGGAAATGCCAGATTCCGAATTTAGTACCGTAGCATCCCCAAATCCCGAAGAGCATGCAGCTTTCGAGATGGCCATCCGGTACGGCATACAATTGGATGCAGATATTTTAATGGCCACAGATCCTGATGCAGACAGGCTGGGTGTTGCCGCTAAAAATGAACAGGGGAATTATGAAATTTTAACAGGCAATCAGCTCGGCGCTATAATGCTCCATTATTTATTAAGTCAAAAACAGAAGCAAGGTTCTCTTCCAGCTAATGGGGCTGTTATAAAAACAATCGTTACATCGGAAATTGGCAGAGCTATTGCAGATGGTTTCGGCATCACAACAATTGATACACTGACTGGCTTTAAATACATTGGTGAAAGAATCAAGGAATTTGAAAGAAACGAAGACTATCTATTTCAATTTGGATACGAAGAAAGCTATGGTTATTTAATTGGTGACTTTGTCCGTGACAAGGATGCTGTACAGGCAGCCGTGTTTGCTGCGGAAGCAGCGGCTTATTATAAGTCAATTGGCAAAACCTTGTATGAAGCTTTAACGGATATATATAAACAATATGGTTTCTACCGGGAGTCCCTAAAGTCTCTTACCTTTAAGGGAAAGGAAGGCACTGAGAAAATTGCGGATATTCTTAATTTCTTCAGAACAAACCCGCCGGAAAAAATAGAGAAAGTGAGCGTTACTTATATAGAAGACTACCAATCCAGTACACGCGTAAATTTATTAACCGGCAAGGAAGAGGGATTAGTTCTTCCAAAATCGAATGTTCTTAAATTTTTCCTCTCCGATAATTCCTGGTTCACAATCCGTCCTTCAGGAACGGAACCGAAAATAAAGTTTTATTTCTCTGTTAAAGGCTCATCAATGACTAGCAGTGAACAAACAATAAACCAGCTTGAAATGGGAGTAATGGATCTGGTAAGGACCATAATCAAAGATTAAGAGAGGTGAATGTGAAATGGATTTAGAAGAAATCATTAAAAAAGGCAATTTCGATCTTCACGTGCATACAACTGCATCTGACGGGGTCCTTTCACCAGCAGAAATAGTGATGATGGCTGCATACAAAGGGATTACCACTATTGCTGTCACTGATCATGATACCTTGCATGGAATTCAAGAAGCCACAGATGCGGGCCTAAGGTATGGAGTAAAAGTTATTCCGGGGATCGAGTTAAGCACGAAATATAAAGGGAGAAATATAGATATATTAGGTTACGGGATTAATTGGTCAGAACCCTTGCTGAATACACTTCAAAAAATTCAGGATCACCGCAAAAACCGTGCGCAAATCATTATTGAGAGGTTCTGCGAGTTAGGAATGACGATTACAGATAAGGATGTTCAAAAGCATAGCAAGGGAGACGTGATTGCACGTCCCCATATTGCTGCAGCAGTAGTAGAAAAAGGGTACGCAGGGAATGTTCAGGAGGTTTTTGACCGTTATTTGGCTGATGGCAAACCATGTGCTGTTGACAAAATGGTATTATCGCCGGAAGAAGGGATTTTGCTGATCCACCAGGCTGGCGGAATGGCTGTAATCGCTCATCCGGTCCTTGTCGGTGATGACACCATTGTTGAGGAGCTTTTAAAGCTCCCGGTCGACGGTATTGAAGTATGGCACCGGAAACAAACTCTCAAAGACTCTGCCCGCTATAAAGCATTAGCAGGTAAATATTGTAAGAAAATAACAGGAGGATCTGATTATCATAATGAGGAGCATTCCCTTGGAGAGTTTGGGTTTCAAGCATAAAAAAGGAGCTGTTCCATTTCGAACAGCTCCTTTATTGTTTCAATCCTTTAATAAGAATTTCAGCCACTTCCGGACGGGTAAATTGCGGAGGAGGAGTGTTTCCATTTCTCAGCATTTCCCTGACTTTTGTACCCGAAAGATGCAAATGATCTTGCTTTGAATGTGGACAAGTCTTGCTTGAAGCCATATTCCCGCACCGTTTGCAATAAAAGCTGTGTTCAAAAGGCAAAATGGCAATTCCCATTTCTTCGGCACTAAAATGGGCAAAGATCTTTTGTGCGTCATAAGTGCCATAGTAATCACCTACTCCTGCATGGTCACGCCCAACAATGAAATGAGTACATCCATAATTTTTACGGACAAGAGCATGGAAAATGGCTTCCTTGGGACCTGCATATCTCATGGCAGCCGGGAAAACAGCTAAAAATACTCTGTCTTGAGGATAATAGTTATTTAACAGGGCTTCATAGCTTTCCATTCTAATATTCGCAGGGATATCATCAGACTTTGTTTCTCCTACTAATGGATTCAGGAACAATCCATCGACTGTTTCCAGTGCTGTTTTTTGTATATATTCGTGTGCCCGGTGAACAGGATTTCTTGTTTGGAAGCCAACCACCGTTTTCCAATTATTTTTCACAAATTGCTTTCTTGTTTCAAGCGGGGTTTTATAATAATGTGCAAATTCGGTGCTTTTCGGTGGAACTTTCGTCAGGATAATTGGTCCTGCTAAATTTACTATTGGGCGGTTTAATAATTTATTTACTCCTGGATGTTTCCTGTCGATCGTTTGATAAACTTGACTTGCTTCAAGCAGCTTATCTGGCTCATATTTTTCGTGAAGCTCTAATATTCCATAAACAACATCATTATGTTTCAGTTTTACTTTTTCTCCAATTTTCAGCCTATCGGCCGTTTTTTTCTCAACAGGAAGGGTGATCGGAATGCTCCAGATCAATCCATTTGATAACCGCATATCTTTGATGACAGATTCATAATCTTCTTTTCCCAGAAAGCCGGTCAGTGGACTATAGGCTCCATTGGCAATTAGTTCAAGATCGGAAAGAGCCATGGCATCAATTCCAATTTCCTGTATAACTTCTGATGCTTCATACTTTAAATCCATTCGATTTATTAATGCTCCCCCGTGTGGAAGGCTAAGTGTCATCAGATCTCACCTCCATTAGGCTGTATTGGAAGAACCATATTTTTATAAAGATAGGAAAGAAGGATGTTCACAGCTTCTTTAACGTTTACCTTGCTTGAATCAATTATAATTTCTGGAGAAGTTGGCTCTTCATAAGGCTGATCAATACCGGTAAATTGTTTAATTTCACCTGTTCTTGCTCTCTTGTATAATCCTTTAGGGTCACGGCTTTCACATTCATCAATCGGACATTTAACAAATACTTCTATAAACTCTTCGTCTCCTGCTATCTCCCTGGCCATTTTACGATCCTGCTCAAAAGGAGAAATAAGAGCAGCAAGCACGACAATTCCGGCATCCACAAAAAGCTTTCCAGCTTCTGCTGTTCTCCTGATGTTTTCTTTACGGTCACTTTCCGAGAAAGTAAGATTTTTGTTTATTCCATGGCGCAGATTATCACCATCAAGTAAATAAACGCTTATGCCTTTTTTATAAAGTTCATACTGCAAAGCATTTGCAATTGTTGACTTCCCTGACCCCGACAGCCCGGTAAACCAAATCATTACACTTTTATGGCCATGTAATTTCTGTCTGTCTTCTTTTGTAATGACAGATTGATGCCAGGTAATGTTTTTACTTGCATCAAAATTTTTCAAAATGAACATTCTCCTTTCACTCAAGGGCTGCTTAAGAAACCTCACATAGACTGTGTTTTTAAGAATGGGTTCTAGCAGGCAAAAGGCGAAAACTATAGTTGTTCATAAAAGCAGATAGCCCGCTAACTTAATTCACATTATATGAATATGTAAAACTAACAAGCCTGTACATAATAAACGCCCCTTTAATGGGAATTATCTGCATTATTCTTAACAAAATTAAGAGAATAATAGGTTTTTAAAAGCTGGACAATAACACAAATTCGTAAAAATAGTCATCCCTCCATGCATAACAAGTCCATTTACATAAAATAGAGTATGTTTATCAGTAATGGGACGATTGCGGAGGTGAATTGCATTGAAAATAGTAATTATGGCAGGAGGACAGGGAACACGTTTTTGGCCATGGAGTGTAAAGGATAAACCTAAACAATTTTTACCGTTAATGTCTAAAGAATCAATGCTCCAGCAAACATATAGCCGATTTCTTAAGTATCTTCCTGCTGAAAAAATTTTTATAGTAACAACCGAAGAGTATCTGCATTTAGTAAAGGACCAAATTCCTTTAATAAACAGCGAACAGATCATAATAGAACCTGCTACAAGAGATACAGGGCCGTGTATGGCTTTGGCAGCATTGCATTTTTTGAAGAATAACGATAATGAAGCTTTCGCAGCAGTACCTGCCGACCATTTTATTCCTGAAGACAGTCAATTCCCTGAAATCTTTTCCTTAGCAGAAAATATTGCAGCTAACAGCCATGCAATAGTGACCTTAGGTATAACACCAACTCGGCCTGAAACAGGGTATGGATATATCCAAGTAGAGGAAGAAGTTAATGAAAAGAAGGTATTAAAAGTTGAAAGATTTATAGAGAAACCAGATTTAAGAACGGCAAAAGATTTATTTAAGAAAAAAAATATATTTTGGAACAGCGGTATATTTATTTGGAAACCAGAAACGATTGAATATTATATGAAAAAATTTCAGCCTGGTATTTGGGGAAAACTGACCAAATCCGGTGAAAACTTAAAAACCGTATATTCGGAAGTTCCAAAAATATCAATAGATTATGCCATTTTAGAGAAAGCCGATAATATCTTTACCCTCCCAGTGAATATGGAATGGGATGATGTAGGTAATTGGAGTGCATGGGAACGGCTAAAAAAACCAAAAGATAACGAAAATTTAGTTCAGGGCGATATTCATCTTTTGTCTGCAAATAATTGTGTAATTAACTCTTTTGATCGTAAAGCAATAGTTATTGGTGTCGAGGATCTAATCATTGCTTCAACAGAAGATGGTTTGTTGGTATGTCATAAATCTCATGAAGATAAAGTCAAACAAGTGCTAAAAGAAATTCAAGCTAGACATGATAAATGACTTTTAATTGAAACACGTATTTTACATTTGAGGAAAGAGTGGAGGTACAGTAATGCACAAGAAAGAAAAAATAGTTGTTTTAGTCCACATTCTTAAAACTGGAGGTTCCACTTTAAGATCAATTATTAAGAAACAGTACCAGCCTGAAGAAATAGCCATTTTAGATTTCTTAGATAAACCAGCAATCAAGTCAGAGTTTGAACGGAGATTAAATCATCATAATATAAAATGTGTTTTGGGACACTTCGATTTTGGAATTCATCGGTTCAGCGAAAAGCAATGTTCCTATATTACACTATTACGAGATCCTGTAGAAAGAGTAATTTCTGATTATTATTTTATAAGAAGGTCAAAGGAACATCCTTTGTATTCAAAGGTAATAAAGATGAATATAGAACAATTTGTTAATTGTGAAGAAATTCAGTGGCAAATTTCAAATCTGCAAACTCGAGTAATTTCCGGATCGACTTCTCGAGATTTGATGCTGGCACAAAAAAATTTAAAGGAGCATTTCTCAATTGCTGGAATCACAGAAATGTTCAATGAATCTCTGTTTTTAATGAGTAAACAGTTCAATTGGAATATTCAAGATTTCAAAAGAATTAACGTAACAGAAAATAGACCTAAACGGGAGAACATCTCTGCCCATATAATCAAACAGATTGAAGATAAGAACAAATTTGACATTGAATTATATAATTTTGCTAAAAGATCATTAAATGAAAAGATTGAACAATTAGGCCCTCTCGAAAAAAAAGAATTGGAAAAGTTTTTGATAAGATGTCAAACAAGGGGATGATAAGATGAACATTGCCTTTGATAGATCCTATACTTTAAAAAATTCGAAATACAGAGGAATTGGAAGATACTGTGACAATTTAATAAGTACTATTGTTAAAAATTATCCAGGACATTTTTATTTTGATTTTTTTCCACACCAGAATGATAGCGAAGAGAATTTAAAGGCGGAAGTAAGGGAATTTATAAAAACAAATAAGATTGATATATTCCTTTTAACTAGTCCATTTGAGTTTTTTAACATTGATATGTTAGATAAAACATTGTATGGAAATACAAAGGCAGCTGTAATATTATATGACTTAATTCCATTAATTTATCCAAACGCCTATTTGAACTCCCCACATTTGAAAGAAAGATATTTGAGAATTCTAGACTTTATAAAATCTTGTGATATCATCTTTGCCATCTCAGAACATACAAAAAAAGATGCGGTTCGTTTGGCAAATATTAATCCAGATAAAATTAAAGTTATATACGGAGGGGTAGATCGACAGTTTAGAGTTGTGCCTAAAATAAATAAGCAGGGAATAATGAAAAAATATAAGATTACAAAACCATATGTTCTATGTACTGGCGGTATAGACTTCAGGAAAAATTTGAATCTCCTAATTAACTCCTTTGCCACTGTAAATCGTAAATTAGCATGGGGGTATCAACTTGTCATTGTATGTGCTGCTAATGAACAAGAAAAACAGCAACTTTACAATTATGCCGCAAGTAAGGGTATTAATAAGAATGACCTTATTCTAACTGGTTACATTCCTAATATGGATTTAGTATTATTATATAATTTAGCTGAAGCATTTGCATTTCCATCATTATATGAAGGCTTAGGTTTTCCAGTATTAGAAGCAATGGCTTGTGGATTACCGGTTTTAACCTCTAATAATTCTTCCTTGGATGAGATCGCCTCTGATGCAGCATATAAAGTGGACCCTAATAACGCAGTCAAAATCTCAAATGGGTTAATGGAGCTTTTAATAAATAAAAAATTACAAAATAAGTTACGAAGAAAAGGTATAATCCACTCCTCCCGATTCAACTGGAACAAAACTTCTAACCTAGTAATGCAGAGTTTAATGAGTTTCCCGTTAAAAAATAATACAGAAGAAAAGTTCCTTCCAAATATAGTTTCTGCAGAAAATGACAAATCAAGGAAAAAAGTTGCTGTCTTTTCACCTCTGCCTCCTTTAGAATCTGGTATATCCATTTATTTTAAAAATATATTGGATGAGCTGTCAAAACATTATGATATATCTATATTTATCGATGAAGGGTATATACCCGAAAAGAATATCTCTCACAATAAAAATATTAATATCTATAATCACAGCACATTCGAGGAAAAGAAAAACGAATATTCCCATATTATTTATCAAATGGGAAATAGTTTATATCATGCTTATATGCTACCTTATATGCAAAAGTATAAAGGGGTAATAATTTTACATGACTTGAATTTACATGGCCTAACAAATGCTATTACTTTAGCTAAAGGGGACAAGAAGGGTTATCTAAGAATCTTAATGGACGATTATAAAAGAAATGAGGCCTTTAGAATTATCAGAAAGGTTACGAGTGGTTCAAAAGATGGAAGGTTCGAGAAAATAATTGTTAATAAACACTTTATTAACAATTCAAAACTAATAATTGTTCATAATGAGCATTCTAAAAGAATTCTATCTAAAAAGGGCATCAATAATGTTGAAGTGCTTAATCTGCCGACACATTTACCATCTTTAATTGAGGAAAGTAATATGGAAGATAAGTTGGTATTATCGTGTTTTAGTCATGTAAGTTCAAATCGAAATATTGAGATAATAATAAAAAGTGCGAGAAGGTTATTTGAACGAGGGTTTAGAAAATTTCATTTAAATATAATCGGTAAATATGACCCGCAATATTTAATAAAATTAAAAGAAATGGTTAGTCAATTTAATTTGAATGACCATGTAACTTTTACGGGTTATGTTAACGATAAAATATACAGTGAGTATTTAGCAAATACCGATATAGGGATTAATATAAGGTTCCCTACAAATGGAGAAACCTCCTTAACTTTACTTGAATTATTATCATATGGAAAACCAGTGATAGTAACTAATATTGATAGCTTTTCTGAATTTCCTAATGACGTATTAATAAAAATACCAGTTAAAGAGGGAATAGAGGATGTTTTATTTAATAATCTTTTATCCCTATATAATAATAAACAGAAAAGATTAAGCCTTGGAGAAAACGCTAGAAATTATATAGCAAACTATCATTCTGTCTCTGCGTATGTAAATCAAATTAAAAAATTGTTGGATTAAAAAATTTAAACCATAGGAGTATCTGTCATGAATCCTAAAGAACTAAGAAAATATTGGAGAGAAAAGCTGGAAGTACCACCCGGATTATCAGAATTAGATATTATTAATTTCTGGAAAAATGAAGATAAACCTTATTCCAAAAGAGTAGAAGCTGTAAAAGATTATGGAAGGATATTCAATAAAAATATCTTGGTTGAAACCGGAACCTTCCATGGCGATATGATTGTTGCTGTGGAAAATTGTTTTGATAAGATAATTTCTATTGAATTAGATTTAAAGTTATATGAAGAAGCAAAACAAAAATTTTTTCATGAACCTAATGTAGAAATCCTACATGGTGATAGTGGGAAAATCTTAATGGACGTCCTTAATGATATACATGAACCCTGCTTATTTTGGTTGGACGGACACTACATTCCTAACACAAATTATACTGCAAGGGGGGAGTTAGATACACCTATCATGCAGGAGCTGGAGCAAATATTTAATCATTATTGCAAGGAACATGTAATTTTAATTGATGATGCCCGCTGTTTTATAGGACCTAATCCTGTTCTTAATGGCTATCCGACAATCAAAGAATTAAAAGAGTTTGTTTACAAAAAAAATCCAGAATTGACTTTCGAAGTTTCAGATGACATTATTTGTATTTTCAAAAAAAAAGTTAGTAAAAATGATATATAAACGCATATTCGGCTAATAAAATGACCCCGGTATTGTACTAAGCCGTTCTCTTTTCGAGTACCCGCAGGTATAAAAGAATATATAAAAACATCTATAAAAGCAGTGCAATTCACATGTAGAATCGCACTGCTTTTTTATCTTGAAAGAACAATAGCTCTTCTCAAAACAAGACTGTTTAATTCAAACCGGCAAGGTTAGTGAAAAGAAGGAAAATCTTTTACAATTGAAGAATGTAGTAAATGGTATCAAGAAGATTCTGGGAAATGTCTAATTAATTATAAAAGACCGTCATTTGAGGGTCTTTTTTTAGTAAAGAATTTTTAATATAACAATTAGCCTATCATTGGCAACAATTACATAAAAAACTTGTAACCTTTTCTAATGCTCGAACGATTAATAAATGAATACATAACGAGGGGGGAAAAGATTGCCTAATTTTGAGAACTTAGAAGACAGGATTATTGAAGCATATCGTCAACACTATTTAGATGTGTATCGGTTTCTTATTTGCTTTACAGGAAATCAAAATGATGCAGAGGACTTGACTCAAGAAGTGTTTATTCGTGTACTTAACAATTGGTCCAATTTTAACACCGGCAATTTAAAAACATGGATTTTTTCAATTGCAAAACATGCTGCCATTGACCATCACAGAAGGAAGAAATTTAGTTCAATATTTGGGGAAGGATTTTTCAAACAAATAGTATCCACTGAAAAAGAACCTAATGAATTAATCGAACAAAATGAAACCAAAAGGCTGGTTCATGAAGCAATTTCAAAGTTAAAACCAAACTTTAGGGCGGTAGTCATACTAAGAGGCATAAACGAATTTTCAATAAAGGAGACATCTGAAATCCTTCAATGCAGCGATTCAAAGGTTAAGGTAGATTATCACAGAGCCTTAAAAGAACTTAGAAAGAAATTAAACATTGATGCAGAGGAGGTTATTGGAAATGCAAACTGATAAGGATTTGTTTGACCTAATTAAAGAATCGTATCCACTCAACCCTAGAGAAGAGTTTGTAATAGATACTTCTAATAAACTTAGAATAAGTGCAAAGAAATTAAATAAAAAAAGAAGAGTTAAACAATTTTCTTTTGCCTCAGCCAGTATTGCAATGTGTCTTATAGCAATATCATGGTTTTTCTTCTATGGCGGAAAAGACATACTTACCAACAATCTTTATTCTTCCCTTGGAGATGAAAAATCGTTGTCTTCAGTTAAAGAGCAAGAACCCTTAGTTTATATATATCAATCACACAATTTAGAGTCATTTTTCACAGAAGTTAAAACAAGTGATGCCAGTCAAGCTTTTCACGATACAAAAAATATCACATTAGTTGGTGAGAGATTAAGCCAATCATTGTTAAAGAGAGGTATTAATTCCATCCATGATAAAACCAATATAACAGCAATTTTAAAAGAAAAAAGCTTGTCTTTTAGCGAAACGTATACTGTTTCAAGAGAGCCATTAAAAGTCGCCCTGGAAAACAATAAAAGCATTAAAATGGTATTTGATATACACAGAGATTCAAGAAAAAGAAGTGAAACAACCATCAAGTTAAACGGAAAAGATTACCCAAGGATGGCGTTTATAGTATCTCGTTCAAGTATTAATTACGAAGATAATTTTAAGTTTGCTGAAATCTTGCATAAAAGAATTGAAGAAAAATATCCTGGCTTATCGAGAGGAGTCTTTGTTAAAGACAATCCACCAAAACAAAATACTTATAATCAAGACCTTTTTGGGAACTCAGTTTTATTAGAAATTGGTGGACCCGAAAACACATTGGAGGAAGAATATAAAACCGTAGATGTCCTTGCAGAGATAATTACCGTCCTACTTAAGGAACCTAATAAATGACAGTAAATTAGCGATAAAATGAGCAATGGAAAACTAATTCCATTGCTCATTATTATTTTTACTACGAAACTGAACTGTTTATTTTCAATTCACTTCTGTTCTTTATTGCATATAGATAATATCTTTGAGCTCAAATATTTTATCGGTTATTCCCAGTCTTTGTGCCGGTGTTAGATTTTCTCCATCTTTTGTTTTATAAGGCAAACAGAAATTAAAGTAAACTCTTAAAATTGTCAATGCGTATTGGGCATATTCCGGATTAAAATTGGCATAAATGTAACTTTTGCCGTCTCCTCTCGCAGTAACTAGAGGGCGTTCTAAAGGAGATAGCCTTCTCCTTATTAATTGAATAAACGCGTCAGTTGCATTGTGATTTACATCTAACAACATTCTAGCCAAATCTCGTTTTTCGTATGAGGATGCATCAGTCACACATTCGACAGTACGATAACCGTTATCCGTTGATGCAAGTGGATGTAGCAATGGATTATTAGCTCTTTTGTAATTCTTACCGTCAGGTAACAGTTCGTGAAACTTATGGTATTTTAGCAATTCGGACATATACTCAACTGCAATAGTTCTAAGACTTCTTGATTTAATATCATTTCTAGCAGCCCACTCAAACAACACTTCTCTGGCATCATGGTACTCTGTCATAGCTTGACTTAATGATTTATCCTTATCAACTTTTGACACGAAAACATGTCCATCGTATCTTTTGATTTCTTCGGCAAAAACTCTGTAAACTGCCGCTAGGATTGAATAGTCCTCGTCAGTTACAATTCTCCATTCACGTACATTCAGTGCGTTTTTAATTAGCCAATAATGGGCAAGAGTTGTATAAGTTGCGTTGACATGAATGCCATCTACGTACTTACTCCTGATTTCAAATTTATCAAGGTCATTTTCGTATTCTGCCTTGCTTTGATTGTCATTGGTGGTGGGTGGCATTGGATAGGAGGTAAAACCTCTTCTAAATCTTGCATTCTTTTTAGCCAATTCATGAAGATGGTCATCTTTATAAAGAACAGTATCGAGTGCTAGGTCATCAAGAGAGAAATTCCAATCGTAAGCTATATCAGCCCTGAAGACATATCTACTTTGCATTTCCGAAGTGATGACAATGTGTGTTGGGAATTTTGACTCCTCACTTCTTTCTGCCGGAGACTTCCTACCATGCCCCTTTTTCCTGACGTTGCTAAGATGGTATGTCATTTTATCCGTATTTAACCAACACTCACCAATATTTAGGTTCTTAAAAGCCTTCTGTTCATGTCTCTCTAGAAACTCAAGGCATCTTTTATAAACCAATTCGAGTTTCTCATAATAGGTCTTCACACCAATATCCAACATCTCGATAGTTCTATTAATCGCAACCTTGTTTACAACTGCTTTTGCCAAATCCAAAAGAATATCATTTCGCTTTTGATGGTAAGTAGTAGAATTCTTTCTCTTTGGCATTACAGAAGTAATTTTTAAGCATTTTTTACATTGATATCTCTGTGCTTTAGCTTTATTTATTCCTTTTTTCTTGAAACAATCCGCATCGGCAAAGGGCGTTTCATCCGAATAAATGCAGCCGCTTTTATGAAACTCGTAGTCTGGTTCTACATCTTGCAAGGTTTCTAAGGTAATTAGCCTTTTAATCTCTTCAACTACAGACCAATTTGATACGGTTTTGCAGCCACATCCTAAAGAAATTCCTTGTCCAGATTTTTCGGGGTCTGGGTTACATAATAAATCCTTTTCATCCCCAGCACCACCTAATTTGTACCTGCTTGGTTTGTTTTTTACATTTTCATACCTCTTTTGAGGCAATCCGAACCACTTGCAATAGGGATTAATACAAAAATTATATTGTATGTCGTACTGATTACCTTTCCAGATAAAACTCTTGGGGAGGTAAACGTGATGATGATATCTCTTCGCAAACTTCTTCGGGTCCATTAAGGGATAGTTCTTGATTCTATCCAAAATTTCCTCCTGGGAAACTGGCGACAATACATTAACAATGGTATCTGTATCGGTAGAAAGACGCTTAATTTTCGTCATTTTAATCCTCCGAAGGGTCTTCAATTCCAAGTAGGGTTAAAAGACGTTTATTATTGCGTTTTTTCTTAACCCAAGTTATGAAGTCTTCATCCAATAGAATGTTGGTTAAGAAAAAATCAATAACTTCATTCTCAGTGCGTTCTGAATACTCCGCATACTGCTTAACAATAGTCCTCGATTTCTCAGATACTAACCAATCCACTTTTTCAGAATTGAGATTTTTAGGTTTAAGGAAATTCAAATTTATCACTCCTTCAACAAAACTCTTTTAGCATACAAAATCGCACCTCAATTAGCAAGAGCATAATAAAAATTATGCTGATGCTAAACATTATGGGATTTAGATTGCGAGTTTAAACCTTTTACCTTTAATAAATACTGGAAATACAACAAAAAAGCAGAGCGAATTCATATGCGAATTGCTCTGCTATTATAGCTGCTTTTATATGTGTTTTTATATGTGCGGGTACCTCAAAAGAGAATGGCTTAGTATTGTACCGGGGTCATTTTGTTTATCCCAATTAATAACTTCCAATTCATGTTTATCCCTTTTAAAATCTGATTTCAAATCCAAACCCAATAGGCAATAAAAACAGATAGAATCATGCATATCAAACTCAAAGGGAGTCCTGCTTTAAAGAAGTCTGAAAATCTATAGCCTCCTGGACCATATACCAGCAAATTGGTTTGGTAGCCTATTGGAGTCAGAAAACTGCATGAAGCGGATATGGCTGTAAGCATTGCAAGCATCTTTGGATCTAAACCGGACTGAAGTGCAACGGTGTAGCCAATAGGAAACATAATGGCAGCTGTAGCAAGATTATTTAGGAGTTCAGTCATAATTAAGGTAACAAGATAGAATAAAAATAGAATTCCTATTATGCCTGTAAACGACTGAAACATTGTTAAAAAAGAAGCTATAAATTTTGCCAGACCAGTAGATTCAATTGTGTTCCCAATTCCAATAGAGCTCCCCATAATAATGATGACACTCCAGTTAATGGATTTTTTTGCTTCATTAACCGTAATAATTTTTGTTAGGACCACGGTCAGCGCTGAAATTAATGCCAGGCTGAATATGGACATCAGCTGAAATGCCGAAGAAAAAATGATTCCTATAAGAATCAATATGACCACGACTTTTTCCTTTTTTGTATTATTATGTTTATTTTCTATAGGAGATATAAAATAGAAATCTTCAGCATTCGTCCATGTTCTTAAAAAATCATGATTTGCCAGCAATAAAAGAATATCTCCCTTTTTTAAAACAAAATTTCCAATACCTGAAGTTGTAAATTTTCCATTTCTTTTAATGGCTACAATTGCTGCATTATACCTTGAACGAAATTTGCTTTCTTTAACTTTTATATTTAATAAAGGAGATTTATCTGAAATACCTACTTCTAAAAATGTAGCTGGGAGGCTATTATGTTCTTTCCTTTTGTCCCCCGAAACTTGTCTTAATCCAATAATATTGCAGACCTTTAATAATCCATCAGGGTTTCCTGAGAAAACAAGGATATCCCCTTCCTGAATAGGTTCATCATTTGGTGCAGGAATAATAGATTTCCCGCTGCGGATTATTTCAATTAAAAATAATTGTTCCAGATTGCGCAGCATGGCATCAATTATGTTTTTTCCAATTAATGTGGAATTTTCTTCGACACTAAATTTGTGGATAAAGGGCAGCTTTCCATCTTGGAATAACTCACTATTATGTGCTCTTTCGGGCAGAAGCCGATGACCTATTACTACAAAATATAAAATTCCCGCAACCGTAATAGGTATGCCAATATAGGCAAAATCAAACATTTTGAATCCGCTTAAGCCTTTTTCTGTTAATAATCCCTGAACAACTAGATTTGTTGATGTCCCTATAAGAGTAATAGTTCCTCCAAGGATAGCAGCATAGGATAAGGGAATAAGCAGTTTAGATGGTTTTACCCCATTTGCAATTGCCCATTTCTGAAGGACGGGGATCAGCATCGTTACAATTGGGGTGTTATTCATAAACGCAGATATGGCACTTGTTGGCACCATCAAGCGAAACAATATATACTGTATCGATTTGCTTTTGCTTAATATTCTCTGAATTATTGCGTGCAATATGCCGCTCTTGGATACAGCTGCTCCTACAATAAAAAGAAACGCAACAGTATGGACTGCCGGGTTTGCAAAACCCTTTAATGCTTCAGAGGGAGTCGTAATTCCCGCAACTATAAGAACAGCCAGTGTAAGAAAAACCATGAACTCTGCTGGAAACCATTCTTTAATGAGTCCAAAAAACATGATGGAAAGAATGCAGCATAGGATAATTGCATCGATATTCATAAGATATCTCTCCTGACAATTCCAAATAAGTAATCATATTATACCTATGTGATAATTTCATTTTTGCGTAGTTGTTCGCCTCGTTTTTCAAACAAATACCATTCTTTTAGAAAATTTTAGCGGCTTGCCAAATATTTTGGACAGGAATTAATGGAGTTGCCTATAACAAAAAGGACATAAATACATAAAGTAACTTAGACAGGTAGGTCCTTTAGAAAAACTAACTTTTTGAATAAATCTTTAAGTGGCAGAATCAGCAGGAAGAGAAAGTCTTTAAAGAAACAGCGATATGGTATTCCCTATGAATATTCCATGACTATCAGTGTTTCTTTAAAGATTTAATTTAATTTGGAGCTTTTCAACTGATTGAAAGGAATTGGAGGAAGGAGACATCTAAATGAAAGGAATAATTCTTGCGGGAGGGACAGGAACACGTCTATTACCTTTTACTAAAATCCTAAATAAACATCTATTGCCGGTTGGCCCCTATCCTATGGTCTATTGGCCAATTATCAAACTAAGGGATGCAGGAATTAAAGACATACTTATCATTACTAATGAGAAGCACCTGAGCTTATTTAAAGAAATGTTAGGTGATGGAAGGGAATTCAATATAAAACTTAAATTTCAATCACAGCAAAATGAGGGCGGAGGAATTGCTGATGCACTTCTAGCTTCGCGTGACTTTATAAATAAAGAAAAATTTGTGGTTGTATTGGGTGATAATCTCTTTGAAGATTCACTAACACCCCATATAAAAGCTTATGTAAACCAGAAAAAAGGGGCAAGAGTTCTTTTGAAGGAAGTCAGTAACCCAACACGTTACGGGGTTCCGAAATTAGATTTGCATGAAAAGAAAATACTTTCCATTCATGAAAAGCCAAGCAGTCCGCCTTCTTCTTATTGTGTAACTGGCATATATATGTATGATGAGGAAGTATTCAAGCTTATTAAAAGCATTAAGCCATCAGAACGAAATGAGCTGGAAATTACAGATGTAAACAATCTGTATATACAGAAAAACCAACTGGAATATGATATTTTAAATGGCTGGTGGATGGATGCAGGAACCCATCATTCGTTATTTTTGGCTCAAAAGTATATTTATGAAAATATGAAAGAAGAGGATCATCATGGTTAAAAATATTCTCGTCACAGGTGGAGCAGGATTTATTGGTTCAAACTTTATTTCCAGAATGCTTAAGAGTGAAAACTATTATATTACCAATATTGACTCCCTGACATATGCTTCTAATAAAGAGGAAATTCAAGCCTTTGAGAATTCAAATTATTATCGTTTTATTAAATGTGATATAGGAAATGAAATTGAATTAAATGAAGTCTTCGACTTGAAATATGAGGCTATTATTAACTTTGCCGCTGAGACACATGTGGATAGGAGTATTCTTAACGCGTATCCATTTATCAAGACAAATATTCAAGGAACATATAATTTATTGCAGGCTGTCCTAAAAGGAAAAGCAGGTAAAATGATTCATATTTCAACAGACGAAGTATATGGTTCC
Organism: Bacillus sp. 7894-2; assembly: GCF_002272225.1. NCBI lineage: Bacteria > Bacillati > Bacillota > Bacilli > Caryophanales > Bacillaceae > Bacillus > Bacillus sp. 7894-2. The sequence continues at coordinate 105,577 of NZ_NPDG01000015.1, read as the reverse complement.
CTTACCCCTGAAGCTTCGCCCTTTACAGAACAAACTCCTCTTGCACCCAATAATCCTTATTCCGCTAGTAAAGCCAGCTCTGATTTGCTTGTCCGCTCTTTTTATGAAACCTACCAGCTCCCACTATTCATTACACGCTGCAGTAATAATTATGGACCTATGCAGCATACGGAAAAGTTTATTCCTAAAATCATTACAAACGCACTTCATAACCAGGAGATCCCTTTATATGGTGATGGATTAAATATAAGAGATTGGATTTTTGCAGAAGATCATTGCAGGGGTATAGAAATGGTCTTAGAAAAGGGAATTGCAGGTGAGATTTACAATATTGGCGGTAATGATGAGAAGACCAATTTGGAGGTAATTCAAATTATTTTAAACCAGTTAAACAAAGATATAAGTCTTATCAAGTATACAGAAGACCGCAAAGGCCATGACAGACGCTATGCAATGAATTCAGGCAAGATATCAAAGGAACTCGGATGGAAGCCAGAGGTTTCATTTGAAGAAGGGATCAGCAGAACGATTAGTTGGTATAAATCCAGATACAAAAGAAGAAGGTGACGAAATGGATATATTAATCACCGGCGGAGAAGGTCAATTAGGGAGGGAATTGCAAAAATTCCTTAGCAGTAAGCATCCTATCAAAAGTCTTGGAAAAAGAGAGCTTGATGTAACAAATAAAGAAGAGGCAGAGTTCATAATTAAACAGTTAAAACCCGATATTATTATTCATGCAGCAGCGTATACTGCAGTAGATAAATGTGAGTCAGAGAGAAAGAAGGCTTTTGAAGTTAATAGTTTAGGTGCCGGATATATAGCTTCAGCAGGGAAAAAAGTAAATGCAAAAATCATCTATATAAGTACTGATTATGTTTTTGATGGAAAAAAACAGAGTTCCTATACGGAGGATGATATTCCAAATCCTCTTTCGGTCTACGGGATGAGCAAATGGCTTGGTGAAAGAATGGTTCTAACCAATAGTGATGCATCGGTTATCCGCACTTCCTGGCTTTACGGACATGAAGGGAAAAATTTCGTTAAAACCATGCTTGCACTCGGAAAGGAAAACAGGGAAATAAGAGTTGTCGATGATCAGATTGGTTCACCTACCTACGTTAATGACCTGGCAGAAGTTATCGAACAAATAATGGATAAGAAAAATGGTATTTATCATTTTAGCAATACAGGCTCATGTTCATGGTTTTCATTTGCAAAACGCATTTTTGAAGAAGCAGGCTATGACCCAAATAAAGTACTGCCTATAACCAGTGCAGAATATGGTGTTCCCGCACAAAGGCCCGCCTATTCAGTATTGGAACATCAGGCAATTATAAATCAAGGCATAAAGACTCCCAGACATTGGGAGTACGCAATGAAAGAATTTATAAGGAAGGAGTTAAGAAAATGATAGAAGGAGTAAAAACTAAACAGCTTATAAAGCATTGCGACGATCGCGGATTTTTTGCCGAGCTTATCAGGGATGATGAGCCTGAGTTACTGTCAGGGTTTGGGCAGGCTTCCTGGTCCATGAGCTATCCTGGTGTCATAAAAGCATTTCATTACCATGAAAAACAAGATGATTTGTGGTTCTTTCCTTCAGGTAATGCACAAGTGGTCCTTTATGATCTTAGAGATAAATCATCCACTAAAGGGGAGACTAACGTATTTTATATGGGTGAGGAAAACCCTATTTTGCTTCTTATACCCAAGGGAATTGCTCATGGATATAGGGTACTTGGGGAAAAGCCTGCTGTCATCATTTATTTTACTACTGAATCCTATGATAAAGATAATCCTGATGAAAAGAGAATCAGCTGGGATGACCCTACTATAAACTTCAAGTGGAATACTGAATTCAGGTAACGTGAAAGGAAGAAAAATGATGAAAAAAGGCATTAACTTGATTGGCTACGCCAGAGCAGAATTTGGATTGGGAGAAGCCTGCCGTTCAGCAGCTAAAGCATTTCATGCAGCTGACATTCCTTTTTGCATTATTAATTTTCCGCACTGTCCTGCCAGGCAAACTGATTTGACATGGAGACACAAAGAAGTGGAGGGACCGATTTTTAAGACAAACCTTTTCTTAATAAATGCAGATCAGCTATTTATTCATTACCAAAATAATCATTTGAAAAAGAGATGGTTTATGAATCGGCATAATATTGGATACTGGCACTGGGAGCTTCCCATTTTTCCTGATTTGTGGAATAGCAGCTTTTCGATTGTGGATGAAGTGCTGGCTCCTACAGCATTTATAAGAAACTCGATTTCACAAAAGACCTCAAAACCTGTTAATATCATTCCGCATAGTATCTCTCTGGAAATTCCTCAGAAAATAAATAGAAAGTATTTTGGCCTTCCAGATAACCGTTATCTATTCTTAGCGATGTTCGATACAAGAAGCACATCAGCAAGAAAAAATCCCGCTGCAGCAGTTGAAGCGTTTAAATTGGCATTTGATAAGGGTGATAAATCAGTGGGTCTAGTCCTTAAAGTGAATAATGGCTCACATACCGCAGAAGAGTTGGATTACCTTAAACAAAGTGCAACCGGGTATGAAAATATCTATATAATTAATCGAATTCTAAGTCGTCAGGAAGTAAACGGATTAATTAATGTTTCAAATAGCTATATTTCCCTTCATCGATCAGAGGGTTTTGGTTTGCCAATTGCTGAAGCCATGTATTTAGGTAAACCTGTTATCGTCACAAATTGGTCAGGAAACACTGATTTTACGAAACCACATAACTCTTTTTTGGTTAATTTCACACTTAGTAAAATTAGCAAAGACCATGGTCCCTATCATGCAGATCAACTATGGGCTGAGCCTGATATTAGCCATGCGGCCACGCTGATGAAGACAATTGCTGGTAATCAGCAGCATGCAAGAAGAATTGGAGTGCAAGGAAAAAAAACAATTGTAAGGAAATTCTCGCCATTAACTGTTGGAAATATGTACAAGGAACATCTTAAAAGATTGAAACTATTATAGAAAAATAGTTATTTAAAGAACTTAAAGTCATTCGTGATAGAAAAAAGAAATCTGGGAATTAGCACATTTTGTACAAACATGCTCAAATCCACTCCCATTAAATAAACTCTGCGAATAAAATATTCTTAATCTAGTGAAAAATTTGGATATAAGGAGCTGTTCAAATGAAGAAAGCTTTAATTACAGGCATAACCGGGCAAGATGGATCATATTTAGCTGAACTTTTATTAAGCAAGAATTATAAAGTATATGGGCTTAAGAGAAGATCAGCCACTCCTAATGAAGAGAATATTAACCACATTGCAGAAAATATAGATATCATTCCCGGGGATCTGACTGATATTCCTTCTTTGATAAATGCAATCAGGATTTCTGATCCTGATGAAGTTTATAACCTGGCAGCCCAATCTTTTGTCGGCGACTCCTGGGGACAATCAATATACACCGGTCAGGTTACCGCTCTTGGTGTATCAAATCTTCTGGAAGCGGTAAGGCTTGTAAAGCCTGAAGCCCGTATTTATCAAGCCTCAAGCAGTGAAATGTTTGGCAAGGTATTAGAAATACCGCAAACTGAAAAAACTGGATTTTACCCGAGAAGCCCATATGGAGCTGCTAAAGTCTATGGACATTGGATGACAGTTAATTATAGGGAAAGCTATGGAATGTTTACCTGTTCGGGTATTTTATTCAACCATGAGTCGCCCCGCAGAGGCCTGGAATTTGTATCCCGAAAAATAACAGATGCTGTCGCTAAAATAAAGCTGGGAAAACAAAAGGAACTAAGATTAGGAAATTTAGACGCAAAAAGAGACTGGGGATTTGCAGGGGACTATGTAAATGCTATGTGGCTCATTCTCCAGCAGGAACAACCTGATGACTTTGTCATTGCAACTGGAGAAACACATACAGTCAAAGAGTTTGTTGAAATTGCTTTTAGTCACGTGGGTTTGGATTGGAGCCAATTCGTTGTACAGGATCCAAAATTCATGAGACCTGCTGAGGTTGATCTGTTACTGGGAAATCCAGAGAAAGCAAAAAGAATATTAAATTGGTCTCCAAGTGTATCATTTGAAAGTCTGGTAACAATGATGGTAGATTCTGACCTTAAAAGAAACAGTGGTAAACAATGAGAGCTTTGATTACAGGGGTTTCAGGATTTGCAGGCAAATACCTCGAAAATTATTTAACAAATCAAGGTGCAGAAGTTTTTGGAACATCAAGACAATCAAAACCTCCAAAGAAGTACTATACACTGGACCTCGCAGACAGGAAGGCTGCGGAAAAAATAATCAGAGAGGTAAAACCAACTCATATCTTTCACCTGGCAGGAGCAAGTAATGTAAGAGATTCATGGAAAAATATAAGCGATACATTTGAATCCAATACAATGGGGACTGTTAATCTGCTTGAAGCCGCAATAAATGCCGATACTGGCCCGCGCATCATTACAATTGGGTCTTCAGAAGAATACGGAAATGTCACTATACCGCTTAATGGCATAACAGAGGAGGCTCAAATAAATCCCATCAGCCCTTACGGATTAAGTAAGTCAGTTATTAATAAACTAATAAATCAGTATAAAATCTCGTATGGTATTGATGCTATTCATTTACGGCCTTTTAATCATATAGGTCCTGGCCAAAAAAGGGGATTTGTTACCTCAGACTTTGCCTATCAAATTGCCTTAATAAATAAAACAAAATCCAACAATGTATTAAAAGTGGGAAATCTTGAAGCAGTAAGGGATTTTACGGATGTTAGAGATATTGTTAAAGCCTATTATCAAATAGCTTTAAAAGGGAAATCAGGAGAATCATATAATGTATGTTCCGGCAAGGGAATTAAAGTACAAGAGATACTCAACATGCTGCTGTCCTTTTCAGCCAGGGAAATAATAGTTGAGCAAACAGCTGAAAATATGAGGGCTTCTGATATTCCTTTCTATGTAGGAAGCCCGAAAAAAATTAAAATTGCTTCGGGCTGGGAGCCCATTATTCCAATTAAAGATTCATTAAAAGATATTTATCACTTTTGGCTAAGCAGTCAGCAGGTAGGAGAATAGAGCAGTTTTAAAATCACTAAAATTGAGTAGGAGGAGCGAGGTGAAGATAAATGTCTAAAGCAAACATTAATAAAACTAACCTGAAAATAAGCTGTATTTTAACGAGTTATAATCGTCCTCAAAGAGTCCGTGAGGCCATTGCAAGTGTGCAGCAGCAAACGTATCCTAATTGGGAGCTCATTATTGTAGATGACAATTCAAATGCACAAACTAAAAACGTATTAAAAGGAATTGCAGATAAGGATCACCGAATTACATTAATTCACACAGGAGTAAGTCCGAAGGATCGCCCGAAAACAACCAGGTATGCAACCTGCATAAATTTGGCTTTGCAGAGGATAACAGGTGATTTAGTAACATATTTAACTGATGATGATATTTATTATCCAGCACGATTTGAGAAAATGGCAGAGGTTTTTCAAATGAACCCTCATATCTATGTGCTTTATGGCAAACAAAAAGTAATAGTGTTTTCGGGTAATAGGGTAAAAAGGACTTTTATTCGTCCATTAGTGGGAATAACACGGGAACCAATGGGGAAGGTTGATCATAATTCCTTTATGCACAGGCGATCCTGCTTAAAGCTCGTGGAAGGGTGGGATGACCACCCTGCCCATTGGAATGCCGGTGACGCCGCTTTTTTTAAAAGGCTTGTAAAACATTGGGATTTTTACCCCCTGCATGTATTAACCGATGAACACAGAATACATGGTAAAGGTGTTCAAAGGAAACTTCAACGCGGAAACAAACCATGGAATAGTGAAGATGCTGAGTAGGCTGATTTCCCATGATTGAAGGTAGTTTTTTACTGAAATATTAAATATTCATAATCTAATATTATTATTGGAGCTTACTCAGCATGTCTTCCAGTCTTTTTTCAAAAGTATGTTCTTTTAGGACACGCTTAGAGGCGAGTTTAGCGATTTCCTTGCGCTGTTTTTCATGTTTAATATAATAGTTGATTTTTTGAAGCAGTTCTTCTTCGGTTTTAAATGATACGATCTCTTTTCCTTCGATAAAGTGGATTGGCAGATCCTCTTTGTACTCAATTAATTGAAAACCTCCGCAAGCAGCAACATCAAAAGTTCTATTATTTATGCTATTGCCCTTTATGCCAATCCGATTTTTGTTTTGAGTCAAATTGTAAGGCCTATGCGTATTTAGAACAATTTTTGCTCCGTTATAATATTTAGCCGCAATCGATGGTTTCACCCAACTATCATGAACCTCCAATCTGGGATGGTTTTTCAGCCGGACTAATGTATGTCTCCATTCGCCGATTACTTTAATTTTATAAGGTGTTTTTTGCAAAAGAACTTGGATTAGCTTCACTCTCTCAGGATATGGAAAACCAAGGAGACAAATATCACTTTTATACGCTGGTTCCACCTGAACAGGCTTAAATATTTCAGTTGAAGTACCTAATGGCAAGTGGAAAGTATGCTGGTGTCCTTTTTGAATATAGAAATCCATGGCGGCTGTGTCGATAGTAAAAATATAATCATAATCAGGTACTAGCACTTCCGATTTGTCCATGTAATAAGGATCTTCAGTAAGCCAGACTGCCGTCTTAATTTTTTGCGTCTTTAGCCACTGAATTAAATGTGAAGGGACATTAAACCCAACGAGGGCAATAGCAATTTCCGGTTTAAACTGATTTACCATGGTTATTAGATTTCGAGTGCCAGTTAGGGGATCCAATAGTTTCACTTTGTTTTTCTTTTTAAGCTCTCTCATAATCCACTCTTCAAAAAAATTATAAATCCCTGTATAACCTGATGAAATAAATAGAATTCTCATAATTACCACCTAAAAATTTATAGAAATGCAGTTTAAGGTATTGATTCCTTTTCCTTCCATTTTATACATACTGATTGAAGTTTCACTTTATATTTGGGTAAACCTACTTGTATGTTATGCAGCTTCACCTGCTATGTGTTTGGGCTTTTGCTTAAATTCAACCACTATCCGTTTCGATTTTTTCTTTAGTATGGCAATAATCCAAGCCATCCACATTTAGAAGATTATAATGCTGTGTACAGGAATTTTTGGAGGGAGAGAATGTGAGCAGAAATTTCATGAAAGTGATTCCGTATCAAGAAATATGTACGGCCAAAGACTTTAAGGAATTTAAATTAGGAATACTACCGGAGAATACTTTATATCATTTAAGTGATCCAGAAAGAACCCGCATCATACCACCCGTGCGGCCATTTCCAGGTATAAGATTGCCGAATGAATGTGTAACACAGGATTTTTATGTAGCAAGTCTTAAGAACACTTTATGTTTAAGGAATCAGACTATTATCCAAGACAGAAGGTTTGTTCTTCCTGATAGCTTCAGACATTACGAGTTTAATGCCTCTACAACCAATCTCATCTATCATGGAAGATCAAACCGATTCTCACTGAAGGTTAAAAGCCAAAACACAAAATACCAGTCAGGTGATTATATTTTTTTAAGCGGAGAAAAAAGCGGCTTCGGACATTTTTTATTAGAGGTTATCTCCAGATTGTGGATTACTAAATATATTGATGTTAAGAATGTAAAATTTATTATGAATTCAGAAGATCGAAAAAGCTGGCAACTCGATCTGCTTAAACCATTCGGAATAAGTTTGAAGCAAATCATATACTTGGATAAACCTATCGTGTGTGAAAGACTTCATATACCAGTCCAGTCCTTTTGTTTAAGAAAATACACCTCAACATTTGCCTATAAAACATGGAAAACGATCGGAGACTACTATGACAGGGGGACAGGGTTTGAAAAGATTTATGTCTCCAGATCAAAATTGAAAAACCAGCGAAGAGTTTTACTGAATGAGAAGTCTGTTGAAAGGATTTTTTCTTTAAACGGGTATAAAATTATTCACCCTGAAGAATTAAAGGTCTCAGAGCAAATTAATTTATTTCGTAACGCAAAGGTCATAGCAGGAACTTCAGGTTCAGGTATGTATAACAGTGTCTTTCTGCAAAATCATCCAAAAGTTTTAATCCTTGCCTCTAATAAGTTTTTTAAAATGAGTGATATATTGGTGAATACATCTACTGGAGGCAAGCTGCATTATTTTCTCGGTCAGACAGCGGAATTAAATGCTTCTGGCAATAAAGCAATCTGGACATTAAACACAAAGCACCTGCACCAATTTTTGAAGGAATTTTAAAGAATCTTTTAATATGTATGAATGAATTAGGGGAGATGAGAAAGTGATAATATTTATCCACATACCAAAAACAGCTGGCACCTCCATGAGGAAAACAATTGAAAATCAGTATAATATTCATCAAATCCGTTCATATTATGCTGGATATCAGGACGCTTATAACAAACTAAAGGGAACTCCGCAGTCAGAACTATCTTCGGTAAAGTGGGTACAGGGCCATTTTCGATTTGGGCTTCATGAAGCTATATCGCACCCTGTTCAGTATATTACCATGCTTCGACATCCTGTAGACCGTGTCATTTCCTATTATTATTTTTTAAGGGAGAACCCTAGACACCCTTTATATAAACAAGCTAATTCTTTAAATTTAAAGGAATTTATTATGGATGAAGATGGAATTATTCAAGATGGAATATATAACTTACAAACAAAAATGATTTCCGGTGATGGCACTCCATCAATAGAAAAAGCAAAAAAAAATATCGAGGAACACTTTTTGATGGTCGGAATAACGGAGCGTTTTAATGAGTCATTGGCTATTATGAGAAAGAAGCTTGGATGGAATGTCCCTTATAATCATAAGCACAATGTAACTAGAACACGTCCGAAAATGGCACAGGTTCCAGCAGAAGTCAGAAAGCTGATCGAACAGAAGAATGAAATTGATTTTCAGTTATATGAGTACGGAAAAGCTTTCCTTCAGAAAGAAATTAATTCTTTGAATTGATAAAGTGAAACTTAATGAAATTATTGATAGATCCTGACCGAAAAAATGAAAGGCTGACTCGAATGATAGATTTGAGTCAGCCTTTTTCTAAATTGAAAGATTAACTTATTTTCATCTGCAGAGGAAAATATCAGGATTGGCGCGAAAGCAAACTCCTTCCCCGCAAAATAGTATACTCAAGTCTTCTTTTTGGTATAAACGCTTATTAATCTTTTATTCTCTTTCAAGATTCTTTCGGTATGCGGGCTGACTTCAAATCCCGGCAGGCTGATCCGGGATTTTTTCTGCAATGTTTTCATGGTGCTGTCAGCATGTATTCGCGGTAATTTCTTTTTCTTATCCGCTGGTTCCTTCATGGTCTTCGTCCTCCTGTTCGGCAGGGAGCATTAGGTCGTATATTGATATGAGTGAAGTGAATAGCAAATAGTCGAATTCGGTTACAAAACGGCCGGAGGTCACTTTAATGATATAATCCTCTTCGAAAATAGAAAAAGGGATTAGTGCCAGCTTTTCTTCCGCATCATAATAAACTTCCCTGCGGTTTAGCCGGCTATGAATCAAGGCTTTATCGGTGTAGTGCTCAAGGAGATAGTCTTTCTCTTCCTGTGTTGAAAACCTGCATAACGATGCCTTCATATCGACTTTTTCCGCAAAGTCAGCCAAAAGCTTTTCGATTCCTGCAAGATAAGCTTCTTCATTTCCATAATAAATGTCAATCGGTTCATTTCTCAATAAATATTGAAACGATTTCAGCTTATTCATATGTGAGTTTAACAGGTCGCTGTTTTCTTCAAGCAAATCTCTTGTGTCAGTGGCCAGTTCATTATTTCCGACTCGTTTCAAATAAGATCCAAGAAAAACAAAAGCATCGACAAGAGCAAATATAATCGCGACAATCAGGTAATTCTGCCAGTGATCAAAAATGGTTTCCGGCTCATTTGTCCAATAAATTACTGCACCCAGTACATAAAGAATATACCAGGTTTTACGAATGACGGACATTTTTTCTTTTACTTTCTTTTCCCAAAGCCAGACAGAAATAACATAAAACCCAAGACAAGCGACAATGATCCACACAGCAATCTTAAAGAATATCAGCAAATAAATCGCCTCGTCTGCCATAAAATGAATTTCTGTTAGAATATTTGCATAATTTTAATACCATTATATCAGAAAATATGCCATAAATTTGAAAATAAATGCGGAGGAACTAAAAATATGAAGAAATACCTAACTATGACGGCGGCTGTTCTTGTAATTCTGATAATCATCAATCACTTTTAAAGCAGGCAGTTGAATTATGTGAAGAATCCAAAAAGGATGCACATATAGACAGAGATCTATTTGCCATTAATTGGAGTGTAAGCTGTAAAGAGTAGTTATTAGTACAGTTTTTCATTTTTTATAAAAAATGATATAAATGCCATCCTCAACTTGTCCACTCCTTGTTGCGTCCAGCCGCATATAAAATAGTAAGCCATAGAAAAACAAGCTTTTTTATTTTGGAAAGCTTCGGATTCTGTTGGCTAAAAACAAAAAGTAGGAGTGTAGAATATGAAGAAAAACCATTCGTACGGCTGTGGAAGCAGCGACAAATGTCCTCCATTACCGAAGTGTGACACGGCTAAATCGCATACTCATTTTTGTGATGTAGGAGATCCGCAAAATACAGGCGGAGTAGAGCAGACAATAATTCTTGGAGATGTTCCAATTCAGACATTAACTGAAGCAGATATTTATCTTCCTTCATATGCCACAGAAATTAAACAAATCCGAAAGAATGTATATCTGACACAATGTAAAGCTGTACCTGTTATCCCGGAAGGCTTCCCTGAAACACCTCCAACATCTGTAAAGCTTTATGTAGAAGGGTATATTCACAAGAACATTCAATATGTTGATGATTGTGAAGGCTATGTGAAAGACTACAGTGTCAACGTTCCATTTAAGTGCTACTCCCTGGTAAACACCCTTCCTGAAATTGATTGGGAATTCAGCAATAAGAACAGCAATTCCAACGAAATCAGAGAGCTTGCAAAAAATGGCATGGGTGCAGACAGATGCAGCTTTGGCTCCTTCACATTTGAGTTCTTGAATGAGCCAATCAAGTGTAAACTTCTAAATGCTTCCGTTACTCAAATGGATATTCTGAGCGATTTTGATAAATGGGGCAGATTTGACAAGATTACTGAAAAAGCAGAAGTTAATTTGCTAGTAAGATTAACTCAGCGTCAATTGGCAAACGGCGGGGGAGACCAATAATCGGGTTTTCCTGGTAATGAATGAGAGGGTATCTTCAGTAGATACCCTCTTTACATTTGTACGATTTGCTCCTGAAAAAAATCCATAGACAGCAAGGCTTTGCCCATGATTTCAAGACCGGGATGATCTTCTGCATTCCCATGCCAGAGAACACGAATACTCTTCAATTTACAGGTGATTTCCTCTGTGAATTGCTGGAAATATTCGAAATGATGATCCAGTCTGTTTTCGTGAATAAACATAAACTCCTTTTTATTAGACGAAGCTGGCATCTGAGGAGGGGAAATCCACTCCAGCTCTATGGTTTTATCTATAGAAAGGGGCATCCTTATGTTTTGCAGCTTATTATGAGTTTCAAAAAGGATGTCTGCCATTAGGGTACCTTTGATGAAAATTGTTTTTAAAGGCAAAATGGCAGAGCATTGCAAAGATTCCACTGACCATTTTATTTTTGAAATGTGACCATTCTTAATAGGCACCGTCAAGCAATCGAATATTGTAATGTCCAGGTCCGCTTTTCCTATTAAGACAGGAAGCTTGACTTGAAGTCCATTCCAGAAACATTTACTGCAGCATGGCGCAGGTTCTTCTTCATCCATAAGACTGCTGCTTGAGGATGATTCCTCCAGCAGCTCAAACAGGTCATCACTTAACTCCTCTGAACCTTCACTTTCATCAGAGACAGGATTCACGCTTTCTTCAGTTTCGTTTATTGACTCTTCTTCTTCATATTCAGGTGATTCGCTTAAAATAACACCCTGCAGCATAGCTGAGAAGTATTCAAGCAATGATGAAACTTCCTTATATGTTGCTTCTTCTGGATTGGCTGACGATTCAGATTCTTCACATTCACTCTCCATAAATAATTCTTCCTGCAAAAAGTCATGACTGCTAATAGTGTGATCAGAAGATTCATCCAGCAGTGCAAGGAACTTTTCCTGAAGCGGGGGAGTGTCTTCACACTCCTTATCCAGGATGCTGCAGGCTTTTTTCAGAAGAAGTGAGAACTCGCCTTCATAGCTGGACGACTCTTCATTATAATTGTTTTGCCAATGATCTTCAGAGTCACCATCCTTTGCTTCTTCCAAGATAGGATGCTCTCTTTCGGATGAAGATTCTTCGCACTTTACATGATTGACAGTTTCACGGGCAGAAGATTCACTCTTGTCAGAGCCAGCTTCTAAAATCAGTGCAAATTCTTCATCCTGTTTGCTCTGAAAATAGTCAAATCCATTTTCTATGGAGGAAGACTCGCCGAGCATCTCGGCAAACTCATCCTCCAATAAAATAGCAGACTCAGATTCTTTATTAGCTGCTTTAGGCATGCTGCTGTTCAATTCTGTATCTTCATTTGTATCGGTCATCATGACGTCATCAAGCATGCTAAGGAATTCCTGTGTCAAATCAGTTTCTTCCGGATCCTTAATAGAAGATTTGTATTCTTGCATTTCAGCCTTTTGCTCAACTACTATGGTTTCATGATTGTCTGCTTGACCGGGAATTTTTTCGGCTGGCATAAATTCGTTCAGTTTTGTTTCTGCATCCGGCCGGGATGAATCTTTCTCATCAGACCCGCCAGGTAAATGGCTCTTGGTGAATGCAGGCTGATTTGAGTATCTGCTGGGTAAAGAAGGGGACCAGCTCAGCATTGGAGAAAAGGGCGTCAGCATGTCATTCAGCTGCGCCGGAAGTCTGAATTTTTTCGGCTTAGTCATTTCGTTTTTGCCTTTAGGAGGTACACTCTCCTCCTCCTTATTTTCCTTTTCAGCAGATTCTTCTGATAGTGCACTGGTTTTGGTAATAAGGTTCGATTCAACTGATGGAGGCGGTAAAATAAGCGGTAACGACTTAGTTTTTCCGCGGTTAAAAGAGTTCCAGGCTGCCTTTTGATCTTTTTTAGATTCCTTTTCATCTACAGCTTCAGCTGGTTCTTGACTATTTGAATTGTTTCCTGTATAAAAGAAAAATTGCTGCTGTTCCATCGGATTTCCAGTATCTGCATCGATCCGGTAAATCCGGTTATAGGCACTTCTCATATCACTCATATACATAGGAAGGTGCTGCAATTGCAGAGCATCCCCACCGGTCCCCTCCTTACGTCAAATAGTAAAAGCTAATCATTCATCGGAAAACAGACTGCTGACTTTATTCACAATCGAAGCAGTCATCGTGATCATTGGTGGTTGAAGAAACACGGATTTGCTGTTTTTGCAAAACTTTAATGAGTAAGTCTATAACCATTTTTTCCTCTACCTTGGTAAATACTCCTTCTCCGATCGGTGAGCGGTTAGGCAGAGGACGGCGGTCAATCGCTTCATCCCATTCAATTATTCTGCTTGAAATCAGTTCACAAAATGGCAATTCATTATAATGCTGCACACTTTTCTGATGAAACTGAGAAAGATCACTCGATTGTAACTCATCTTTCTCCGGGTACCCCCGCGGCACAGGCTTGGATACAAGGAAATCAAATTCCTGCCGGTGATTCAATTCAGGCATCACCGGACAGGTAAGAAATTTTTTTATTTCTGTCACACATTGGAACGGAACATCAACTGTATAAGAATGAATATCAGAAGCTACCGTTTTATCTGTATGCATTTCAATGTCAGGACAGGGGGTGGCATACTGAATATTCTTGCGCACAAAGCCTTTAATAAAAAGCTGATCAGCAGGCAATAACAGCCGGCATTGTGTTAACTTTACTGTTTTCTTGATATCTTTAATTTCCAGAACAGGTTCCGGAAAGGTAATAAGGGCATTTACATTTACTTTTAGAGATAGCTCAGCCAGAACGACAGGGACCTTTGCCGTAATTTTGCCAATATTGACATGAGGATGATGAGGGGTGCTTTCACAATCACAGTTCTGAGCAGAAACCTGGCATTCCGCTTTATCTCGATCTTTATTTTCTTCAGACATTTGGGCTCCTCCTGAAATCATGATAATCACATCCTATGCATGATAATCGTCTATGTTTGGGCGCATACCTATGTAAAAAAAGAGAACTGCAAAACCAAAAAATGGGTACGGGAAATTTGGTAGGTGAATGTCATTTTATGGGCTTTTGAATATGATGCTAGTAAAAATAAAAAAGCAATACCTGTCCCAAAAAGGAACAGATATTGCCACTCGTTGTATTAAAGTGCTGTTACTCTGACTTGTTGGTTTTGAAGAACTTTCACAGTAAACTGCAGGAACATTTTTTCAGAGATGGTTTCAAATGTTCCTTCCTGCCAGTTGGCATTGTTGTGGAATGGCTTGCGGTCAAGTGCTTCATCCCATTCAGTAATTCTGCTGGAGATCAGCTCGCAATATGGCATTTGATTGTAGAATTGGCTGCTGTCCTGATGGAACTGGGAAAGATCGCTTGATAGGAAGTGATCTTTTTCAGGATAGCCATGTCCAAGGTCCTGCTGTCTGAAGAAATCAAATTCTGCACGTGCGTTCTGGAAAGGAAGCTGTGGAGTTCTATCAAAATCTCCCTCTGCAATTTCGACGACACATTCAAAAGGCACATCAGTTGTCAGTGAACGCATCTCTGAGTTCACGCAAACACCTGAATTGTAGCAAGGTGCAGCATATTGAATATTTTTTCGTACATATCCTTTAATGAATAAATGATAAGAGCCTTCTACAAAAGGATCCGTTCCTGCTGCAACACCAGGCAGAAGGAGTTTGCACTGGACGATTTGAACTCTCTTTTTAATATCTTTAATTTCCAGGACTGGCTCCGGAAATTTAATTTTAGCTGCGAGGTTTGTCCTAATATTTAAAACAGCAAGTTCAACAGGCACTCTAATGATGGCTTCACCTGCGTCTGCAATAGGAGTGGATCCAGGGGAATAAGCACAATCTCCCACATTAGCAGACACATTAAGATCTACGCATTTATTTTCTTTTTTCAATGTTGTTCCTCCTTATTAAATTTACTTCAAGATATATTATGCAAATCCTTATATGAATGCATTGGACAAACATGGAAATTTCTATTGTTGATGCAATGGCGGATAAATGTGAAAGGGTACGGGCACAATTGGACTCCTATCACGCATAAGATTCAAAAGGAGGAGTGAGGAGAAAATGGATAGACACAATTTTCTTGCTGTTGATATAGGAAACAGCTGGTATAAGGCATTAGCTTCTGAAAATGGTATTTTGTCAGAATATCAGATTCCCAATGCTATTGCTTTATTTGATGCGGAATTTTACGAAAAGCCATATGATGACGATGATATCGTGTTTGAAGATAACTTAATTGTGGAGGTAAAGAGCAAGGCTGTTGTAGATCGAAGAGAAATATTCTATATCGGCAAGGGAGCGGCTAAACAGCGGGACGTAAGCCTGACTGCTTTCAATAACCAGAAAGTTGATGAAGACAGAACCTATCTGCTGTTATTTGGTCTTGCAGGCTACCATGCTGCACTTCAACACCCCGAAGAAACAGAAATCACCTATTCTATTGATCAATTAGCTGTATCTCTTCCAACTACACAGTATAAAGAGAGAAAAACCCGCCTTAAAGACAAACTGGCTGGAACACATACAATCATTTTTCATAAAGTACCCGGGCTTTCAGAACCAAAGGAGTTAACCGTTAAAATCACCATAAATGATGTGATTGTCGGTGCTGAAGGTGCGTGTGCCTATCTGGGGTTAACCAGAGATCAGGAAACCTTGGGCATTAAGAATGAAGAGCTTGTTAAAGAATCACAAAAAGGAATCATCATTGGCGACCTTGGAGGCGACTCAGTCGATTTTGTGGGAATAAAAAATAATAAGCCTGTTGCATCTGTAGAGGGGGAGCCGTTCGGGATCAACCAGTTTCTGGATCATATCATTCAAAGAGTGAGTAAAAAGGAAATGTACCGGTTTGACTCCCGTGCCGAACTGGAGGAGAAATTGGCAGAAGGACCTTCAGGATGGTATGTGGAGCCATTTGCAGGGGTCAGGAAGGATATAAGCAAATACATTTTGCCGCAGTTAAAGTCGATGGCAATCAAATACCTGGAACATTTTGATCGGGTAAGGAGCAGTTCATCAGAGATTAAAGGGGCTGTCCGATATATCGCTGTAGGAGGAGCAGCCAAACTCGCCCAAAAGCAAATTCAGGAAGCTGCCGCAAAATGGTCGGATAGAGGAAGGCCAATTGAATTGACTTTTCCTGAAAACATGGAAAAATTAAATGTCCTTGGTCTTATGATTCTTGCAAAGATGAATCAGCTTAAAAGGGAAAAAGAAAGTAATCATTCCATTTCAAACAGAGGTTAAGGATGATGGAAAAGTTGAGAACATATACCGACTATGCGAATAAAACAGCCTTAACACTCCCGGATCATTTTATTGATGTAAAAACCGGCAATTCAATAAAAGTCTCACAGAAAATTCAGGAACAGGTCGATTACCATTCCAATAACAATACACTGATCCATTTAGTCCTATCCGCTTTAAACAGCTATCTCCATCCTAAAAATACGAACAGCGACATCATACTTGCAGAAATTAATGAAATTAAAAAAATGATGCAATCAGGCTATGTTCCAGTCCAAAAGCTAGCAGTTAAAGAAAAGATTCTTCATGCGTCAATTCCAGATGAGGTTGATTTAAAAGAGGTAGAGGATGTACTGGAGGCATTTGGAGGATAATACTCTAAGAAACCAAAAAAGGTGCACCATGTCACAAGGGTGTACCTTTTTTGGTTGGCTGTTTAAATTAGGATGAGAATGAAACTTTTATAAGCGGACGGCAGGCAGACAGGTAACAGCACAAAAACAGGAAAGATCCACATTAATGCAGATGCCTGTAGGAATAAGATCTTCTACGTTTTCACAGTCGATTTGGCTGCAAGGGGAACAGAAATCTTTTGTATGTGTTTTAAATGGGTCTTTAGAAGATTTACATTGCTTGAATGTCAACAGTTCCAATACAGCGCATTTGCCATCAAATTCTTTTATTCTAAAAATGAATGATGTGATACAAGCAAATTTTTTTTCCTTAGAATGATTAGTGAACGTGGTTACACCTGTGGCTTTGAATGGTTCACAGTTTCCGCAGTATAACAGGAAAGGAATTGTATTCTTTCTTGGCTTCTTATGCCCCCCCATAAGGTCATCAATGGATTCCCGGCAGGAACTCCTGCAGTCATCATCCATACCCGCTTTTTTCTGCGCTCTGAAAATGGCTTCCAAAACCTCTTCAACACAATTTTCATAGAAATTTTTCCGGTGTTTCCCCTCATCCCATTCCGGTTTTATATGACAATCACAGTCATAATCATGCTCATGGCAAAAATCATGCCTTTCAAAGTCTTTATTTTTTTTTCCGCACAAACCCATGATTTTTCACTCCCCGAAAAATTAGTTCCACCATTAGCATACGGCTGAAATGAATATATCGAGTGAGAATCCCGCCTATAGACCGGAAAAAATTTGGTCTGAATTTAAAATAATTTTTAAAAGCAATGAAATTAGTCTGATTAACATGTCCAGACCTTTATTCCTTAATAAACATATATTAAAAGTATATAAAACTAATTAAGGAGTGACTTTGTGGAACAGCCAATATTTTTAGAGCCTGTTTTCCAAGAAAGGATCTGGGGAGGTACAGCTCTTAAAAATATATTTGGCTATAACATTATTTCAGAAAAAACAGGTGAATGCTGGGCAATATCCGGACATGCACATGGCGAAAGCACAGTGTTATCGGGAAAGTTTACTGGGAAGAAGCTTAGTGAACTCTGGAGGGACCACCGTGAATTATTTGGTAATCATCATGCACAAGATTTTCCGTTGCTTGTAAAACTGCTTGATGCCAATTCAGATTTATCTGTTCAAGTTCATCCTGATGACGAATATGCACAAAAGCATGGAACTGATATGTTTGGTAAAAATGAATGCTGGTACGTCCTGGACTGTATAGAGAATGCTAATATCATCTTAGGCCACAACGCCCAAACTAGAGAAGAGCTAACAAGTTTAATCGAAAAAGGGGAATGGGGTGAACTGCTGAATAAAATCCCAATTAAGAAAGGGGATTTTATATATGTTCCCAGCGGGACTGTTCATGCTTTAGGGAAGGGGACCCTCATCCTGGAGATTCAGCAGAGTTCGGATACCACATATAGACTCTATGATTATGACAGAATAGACGGCAATGGAAAGAAGCGCGAACTTCATTTGAGACAGGCTATTGAGGTGATTTCTGTACCTCACTATTTGCCTGAGCTTCAGCCGGAGTATGTTAAAAAGGGCAAAAACCGGTTTATAAAGTTCTTGGAAACTGAAAACTTCACTGTTTGCAAATGGGAAATACAAGAGTATGCTGAAATGAAAAAAGAAGTACCATTTCTGCTAATCAGTATTATAAACGGTAATGGGAGTTTAATCATAAATAAAAATCGATACAATCTGAAAACAGGCGACCACCTCATCCTGCCGGCACCCGTAACCATGTACTCACTTGAGGGTGAATTTGAGGCTATCGTTTCATACTCTTTATAATTTCCGTTTCTTAACCTTTTAGAACTTACAGGAAAAGCAGTCCAAATCAGGCCTGCTTTTTATTTTATATTGGATGTATATAAAACTCGTTAATTTCATCCCCGAAAATATCCTGCATATTCCATTATTTATATGTTTTCAGACTGGCAGTAGTATGAGCAGGTCAAAGGTACAAGCCATTTCTGCATGTAAACATAGAATAGTATTGGCAAGTACTTGCTGTATAAAGTGAAACTTCAATCAGTGGGGTTCTTACTGCCCGTTAGACTGCGATAAAATTGACTAATAATGAAAAGGAAAGCTTCAGGCCTTGGAAATAACATATTAAGGAGTGAATACGATGAAGCTTTATTTAGACCCTGGACACGGAGGGACGGATCCGGGTGCTCTGGGAAATGGAATAAGAGAAAAGGATATTGCGCTTGATATCGCAAAAAATATAAAAAACATCTTAGTTGCAGGTTATCAGAATGTAGAAGTAAAAATGAGCCGTGAAAACGATACAACTAAAAGTTTGAGCCAAAGAACATCTGAAGCGAATAGCTGGGGGGCTGATTTTTATCTGTCCATTCACTGCAATGCAGCAAATGGAGCAGCGAGGGGGTATGAAGATTTTATTCATAACAGCTTAAACAGCTCTTCGCAGACCGCCATTTATCAGAATAGTATTCATGCTGAAGTTATAAAGCTGAATAACCTTATTGATAGAGGGAAGAAGAAGGCAGACTTCCATGTGCTGCGTGAATCTTCCATGCCAGCCATGTTAACAGAAAATGGGTTTATTGATAATTCTGCTGATGCCGCTTTAATGAAAGATCCGATATGGAGACAAAGAGTGGCACAGGGACATGTTAATGGAATCGTTAAAGCCTTTAACCTAAAAGCAAAAACAGCTGTTCCGCCAAAGCCGCCGAAGCCAGCCGATCCCAGTAATCTGTACAGAGTGATCGCCGGGTCATTTACAAATAGAAAAAATGCTGAGGACAGGGCCGCCCTTCTAAAAAACAAGGGCATTGAATCGGTTATAGCCATTGCTGAAATATCTGGCAAGGTCTGGTACCGTGTACAAGCCGGGGCTTTCACTACAAAGGAAAATGCAGAAAAACAGCTGGAAGCAGTAAAAAAAGCAGGAATAAGTGATGCCTATGTACAGTCTGACGCTCCGCCGGCAGTTCCTTCTGAACCCAGAGGCTATTCCATTCTCGGGGCAACTCATTTGTCAGCTGAGCATATGAATCAATATGCAAAACAGACAAACCCGAATGCCCCAAATTTAGGTTCATTCTATTCAGCTTTTGGAGAATATTACGGAATCAGAGGGGATGTAGCTTTTGCACAGGCCATGCATGAAACCAACTTCCTCCGATTTACCGGTGATGTTAAACCAGGCAAGAATAATTTTGCAGGACTCGGCGCTACAGGGAACGGTGCGTCAGGAGCAAGCTTTCCCACACAGGAGGAAGGCGTACTGGCACATCTGCAGCATTTATATGCCTACGCTTCGACACAGCCCCTGCCTTCCAAATACACGGTAGTGGATCCGCGTTTCAGCCTGGTGAAAAGAGGTTCGGCTAAGCTATGGAAGGAATTGAACGGCAAATGGGCAGTACCCGGTACAAATTATGCTGAATCTATCATGAACATCTACAAAAATATGATCAGATTTTCTAATGGAAAACTGGAAGCTGTTTTAAAGGATATTGAAGGAAGTAAATAAAAAAGGCGGACTGATCTGCGTCCGCTTTTAAATCACATACATGAACACACAAAGAAAATGTGTCATGCTTCCCATCATGATGAAAATATGAAAAATCTCATGAAAACCCATTGAATTAAATTCGAGGAATTTTGGTTTAACAGCATAAATCACTCCGCCGATTGTGTAAAGGATGCCTCCGAGCAAAAGCAGCATAACACCTGCTGAGCTTAAAGATTCAGAAAGAGGAGAGAAGGCGAAAACGATAATCCATCCCAAGGCAATGTATAACGCTGTAGAAAGCCAGCGCGGACAGTTGAACCATATCATTTTAAACAGAATGCCTGACAAAGCAACAACTGTAACTATTCCAAATAAAACCCAGCCAGTCACACCATTTAAAGTGATGAGGCAAAAAGGTGTATATGAACCTGCAATCAGTACATAAATCATAGAATGATCAAGCTTTCTTAAAAAGGCAATGACTTTATCTTTAGCGACGACCATATGATAGGCAGCAGATGCTGAATAAAGAAGCATCAAACTGATTCCAAAAATAGCAACAGCCGTAATGGCAATCGGTGAAGAGGTTGTCAGCGAGGCTTTGATCACCATAGCAAGCAATCCGGCAAAGGATAGAATGGCCCCTGCTAAATGGGTTAGTCCGTTGATGGGCTCCCGGATGTACGAATTCATTATATCTCCTCCTAATGTTCTTTCATATAGTTTTAATAACTACTTATTATAATATATACAAAACAACACATAGTCAATATTTACAATCTGCGTTTTTTTAAGTAGAATTTATATAACGACAAATGAGGGGTTTGAGGGATTGTATGGAATTGAAAAAGCTCATGGCGGATAACCAAATTCAATTGGAAGATATACCGCAGATTGACCTATACATGGATCAGGTAATCCAGCTATTTGAAAATACTTTTGGCAGCACGACGAGAAATGAAGAGGAAAAAGTGCTGACCAAGACAATGATAAATAACTATGCAAAAGGAAAGTTGTTTTTTCCTGTTAAAAATAAAAAATACTCAAAGGAGCACCTTATATTAATTGCTTTTATCTATCAGCTAAAAGGGGCTCTGTCTATAAACGACATTAAAAGCCTGCTGGATGGCATCAACTCGAGGACGGCAGAAGGAAAGTTGGATCTGGACCATTTTTATCAGCTTTATCTCGATTTGGCAAAGCGGAATACAGATGCATTTATGAATGATCTGGAAAATCAGGCGGGCAGGGCGGCAGAACTAAATAAAGGGAAGCCATCCCAGCTCGAAAAAGTCCTGCTGGCATCTTCACTGGTTCACATGAGCAACTTGTACCGCAAAGCAGCTGAACGCATTGTGGATGAGGTAAAGGAGACAGAGGATGAGGATGGCAAATAGAAAATTCATTAAAAAGAAAGAAAAACGAAAAACGGGATGGCTGCGCGAAATCTTTGACGAGATCCTCGATTCAATTGTTGTGGAATTCTTTATTCGGACCATACTGTGGATACCGCGGTTAATTATCAGCTTTTTTAAAAATGTGTTTTGATATGAGCTTGTTGGATCGGACATAAATAGGGGAAATTCAGCCCGATGTGTCCGAATCTAGAGCTGCTTCGCACACAAAAAGCAATAATCAGGGAATCTGAGTCCAAACCTGTGGCAACTTCAGACACAAAAAGGGAAAATCCCGGGTTCAGAGTCCGAACCTAAAGCCACTTCGGACACAAAAAGCCAAAATCAGTGAGTTTGAGTCCGAACCTGAGGCAACTTCGGACACAAAAAGCGAAAATCCCGGAATTTGAGTCCGAACCCGGAGCAACTTCTAACACATAAAGGGGAAATCCAGCAGGCAGAGTCCGAACCTCCAAACAAACAGAAACCCGGGCCACCAGAGCCCGGGTTCATTTTTATAGAAATACGAAATAGATAACCCCCGCCAGTACAATCCTGTAAATGGCAAAAGGAATCAGTTTAATCTTGCCGATAATTTTCAAGAAGAAGCGGATCGAAATTAAGGCAAAAACAAATGCACTGATGAATCCTGCAATAAAGAACGGAAGCGCCTCGACTGAAAAGTAATCAAGATTCTTGATTAATGAAAGAAAACTTGCACCGGCCATGATCGGCACAGCCATGATAAAAGTAAAATCAGCTGCAGCCCGGTGTGAAAGGCCAAGCAGCACGCCGCCGGAAATGGTGGAGCCTGAACGCGAGAAACCAGGCCAAAGGGAGAAACACTGTATCAATCCGATAGATAAAGCCTGTTTATAGGTGATTTGATCAACCGATACTGTTTTCGGGTTTTTGCCTCCAAAAATATCAGCAAAAATCATTAGAAATGCACCAATAACCAAACCAATCAGTACAGTCTCAGTTGAAAACAGATGTTCATCAATATAATCCTCAAACAAAACGCCAAGAATCCCTGCAGGAATTAACCCGACAATTACTTGAGATAGTTTTAGGCGGCTTTGTGTTTCTTCAGAGCTTTTACCTCGTCCCCCAAGACCGAGCATTTCAATGAACCGATCTCTAAAAATGATCACAACCGCTAAAATGGAACCGAGCTGAATAACGACTTTAAAGGTATTGGCTTCATATTTAGATAAAAACTCTTTTGTATTAAGCCACATATCATCGACAATAATCATATGTCCTGTTGATGACACTGGGGCAAACTCTGTCATTCCTTCAACAAACCCCAATATAATTGCTTTCAATATCATAATAAAATCCATAACTGTTAAATTCTCCTTTTAATCTGATGCAAACAACTCCATTTAAAGATTATAAACCATTTAAGATAGATTGGAACACTTTTTTACAAAGTAATATAGATGTAAACTGTCTATTAATTCAGCTGGAAATGACGCAGAAGTGATTGAAACACCGGTCAATGATAGGCAGAAATCACAGTTCAAAGTCTTTAAAACCTCAATAGGTTCTTACTAAAAAATAGTTCGATCACTAATTCACAAACTCTTCACAGAATTCCAAAGTCTTGTGAGAAAAATCACCAATTTCAGAGCTGATTTACCATATGATAAAAGCAGATAAACCAATCGATTAAAAGGAGGAAATTAAGATGAGAAAAGGAGTAAAATATCTGCTTACTTCCGCAATAGGCATAGGCTTGCTAACGGGATGCAGCCAGGGGGCAGCACCTGAAAATGCACTTCAGCCCGAGGAAAAAGTACTGGCAGCAGAAACCCAGCCTGAAGCAATCGCTCCGCACAAAGATTTAAATCAGGAGCCTATTCCATTGAAGATTGAAAGAGTCGGAGAGAATGAAGTGAATGTCGAAATGACTTCCCAAATTACAGATATCGAGATCGATAAAGGAAAATTCTATAAAGCGTGGACATTTAACGGGGAAGCACCAGGACCGGTAGTAGTTGTCAATGAAGGGGACACAATCAATTTCACCTTAAAAAACATGGATCCGGCAATACCGCACAGCATGGATTTTCACGCTGTACACGCAGCTCCTTCAAAAGACTTCTCCAACGTCAAGCCTGATGAGACGGGAACATTCAGTTACCCTGCCAATAAACCTGGCGTGTTTATGTATCACTGCGGAACTTCACCGGTATTATCACATATCGCAAACGGAATGCACGGAACGATTATTGTTAAGCCAAAAGCCGGCTATCCGACTGATAAAGAGATTGATAGAGAATATACAATTATTCAAAACGAATGGTATAAATACAACGACCTTGATGATTTTACAAATGGGGTTCCGAGTCATGTAGTTTTCTCAACAAAGGCGCTAAAAGAGGGAGACCCTAATACAAATGGGGATACGTTCACACTTAAAGACAAACCGCTTCTGGCTAAAGTAGGGGATAAAGTAAGGATGTATGTAAATAATGTGGGGCCAAATGAAGTGAGCTCTTTCCATGTGGTGGGTACAGTGTTTGATGATGTATACATTGACGGCAACCCTTTTAACCATTACAAAGGTCTCCAGACGGTCATGCTCCCGGCGAGCGGCGGAGCTGTTGTGGAATTTACCGTAACGAAGGAAGGCAGCTACCCCATCGTGACGCATCAATTTAACCATGCACAAAAAGGAGCCGTCGCCATTCTAAAGGTAACTGCGACCGGTGAAGACGACGGTAAGGCTACAATGAGCCACTAAATATAAATAAAAACTCAACTCAAACTAAATTATACAAGAGAAAAATTAAAAATGGAATACCTTTTTCGGCTATCTTCAAAGAGATAGCCGGAACGCATATTTCCGGGCAGGTGATTGCTGAGTGTATAAAAAAATCGGATGGTTTCTATTATTTTTCAGTATGATCCTGGCCGGAAAAGCTTCCGCTCAGGAATTCTCTGCAGCATCATCAAAAGAGCTGAGAGAAGCCTTGTCGGATCCGAGTGTATCAGTCATTAAATTACATTCTGGAAAATATGAAGGAAGTTTTTCAATAGAGAGAAAAGTTCATATTATCGGGGATAAAGGAACAAGAATTATAGGATCTGAAAATGGCCATGTGCTGACAATTTCAGGTGATGATGTCATAGTGGAAAACCTGGAAGTGGAGGGAAGCGGATCACAGAATGCCGGAATCTATGTGACAGGAGACCGTGCCTATCTTCACCATATAGCGCTGAGGAATGTTTTTCACGGCATATATGCAAGGAATTCATATGGACACCGGTTTGAAAATAATATCATTACAAGCTTCCAAAGTAAGGACCGTCACAAGGGCTTTGGCATCTATTTGGTTGAAGCTCCAAATACTGCGGTAAGAAATAATTACTTCTACCACACGCAGGATGGTGTTTATGTGTCCTATTCTGATTTTTGCGAAGTCAGCGGGAACATCATGTCCAAAGCACGCTATGGCGTGCACACAATGGATTCCCGTAATGTTTTAATTGCAGACAATAGGGTGACCGAAAGCATCAACGGGCTCATGATCATGCAAAGCTATGAAGTATTTATCCTGGAAAACTATTTTTATAAGAATACAGAAAATGAGGGTGCCGGGATTTTTATGTATGACACCTTTGATTCCAAAATTGCTTCCAATATTGTGAGGGGCAATTACAGAGGAATGATTCTTGAAAATGCACAGCGGAACAGACTTGAATTTAATCAGATTCAGGAAAATGATACCGGCCTGGAAATGGGGAAGAATTCAAATGATAATATCATTTATTTAAATAATTTTTCCGGGAATACAAGGCAAATCATCTCTGAAAAAGATAACAGGAATCTATTCAGTAAGGATACCTATGGCAACTATTTTGATGATCATCAATTATTGAATCTGGATCATGACCATAAAGTGGACTTTGCCTATAAAAGCGGGGATGTTTTTTATCAGTTGGCAGATGAAGAGCCTTTACTGCAGATCTTTTATCAAAGTCCGGCCGTAGAATTGTGGAATATGATTGAACAATACACTCCGATTCCATCAGATGCCTTTATCATAGATGAGTCACCGCTTGCTAAAGCTGCGCCTGTAAAGCAGAAAGAACTCAAATCAGAAAAAAGGAATGCCCTTCCAAGCCGTGAACCTTCTTTAATCCTGTTCTTTTTTCTTATCACTTTAACAAGTTTGCTTATATTGAATTATGGGAGGAAGCACTATGAAATTTAAACCTGTTCTCCTAATGGCTGTTCTCGCAATATTGCTGAGTGCCTGTTCTTCACCAGCATCGGAGCCGGCAGAAATTAAACTGAATCAGGATAGCTGTGCTGCCTGTAATATGGGAATCGCTGATTTGGAATCAGCAGCACAGATAATTTTAAAAAGTGGTGAGCCTGTATTGTTCGATGATATTGGGTGTATGACACAATATTTACAGTCAGAGAAGCCTGAATATGAGGCAGCCTTTGTCCATGATTATCTCAGCAGGGAATGGATATCGTTTGATGCTTCTGCATTTATACAGCACAGCGATATTGAAAGCCCCATGAGCTATGGAATAGCAGCTTTTGAATCATTGGAAAAAGCTGAGGAATACCGGAAAGAACATGGAGGAACTGAATATTCGAAAGAAGAGCTCCTGAAAGCCGATATAAAGAGCTTTAAAGGAGACGGAAAGAATCACAGCCATTAACGAGATATTTACCCTCAGCACGAGGAGGAATCAAGATGAATCCCGGACTTTTGTTTACTATGACAAAACATGAACTACGGCTGCTGTTAAGAAGCAGATGGCTTTTAAACTTTATGATTCTATTTTTCTTTCTGGCAGTTCTCCTTTATTTATACGGCCTCCAGTCTGTAAAATCTGATCCCGCTGAAGTAACGTATGGGCTGGAAGGTGTTAATGACAATATTGAGACAATGGGTGTGAACCCGGAATATTACGGCCTTAAAGAAATAAAGACGGAAGAGGGCAATACAGAAGGGTTCAGCCAGTCTGCCTACAACCGTTCGATTGCCATGCTGATCAACCTATCTCTTTGGATGATTCCGGTCATTTGCATGATTCTTGGAGGTAGTTCCATTATTGCCGATAAAGAAAATGGGAGATTATCCTTATATAGAACCTATCAGGCATCTTCAGGATATTATCTGATCAGTAAATTCCTGGCTTTGGTCCTCTCGTTATTCTTTGCAGCAGGTATTTCATATGGGTTATTCGGCTTGATCTCATCTTTGGCTGGCAGTTCTTTTGCAGCCCATATTTATCAGGTTTTTCTGCTGGTGAACATGTTTTTAATCCTTGTATTCTCAGCGGCATCCTTACTGATTGGAGCCCTTTCCAAAACAAGGATGCAGGGACTGTCAGCAGCCATTATAGTATGGATTCTAATGGTGTTTGTCTACGAATTTATCATCTTTTCTGTCATCGGGTTGGTTCCATATGCAGTCAAGCAAAACAGCCTGTTCATGTTTATCCTTTTGAACCCGGTTGAATCCGTGCGCGTATGGTCGATCTCTAAACTGAATTCTGAATATGTATTCGGTCCTGAATACTTAATAATCGAAGAGTGGGGAGCAAATGGCTCTTTAACTCTTGCCCTTACAATATCCATTACCCTCATAATTCTAATCACCATCCTATCTTCAGCCCGGCTTTTAACGAAAAGAGGTGTTTAAGATGATCGTGGAAATGAAGGAGTTATCCAAAGCATATAAAAACAAGACAGCATTAGCACCATTGAATCTCCACATTGATCAGGGGGAATGTATCGTATTATGCGGGGGGAATGGAGCGGGAAAAAGTACGATGATCAAAATGCTGACAAATGTTGAAAGTCCCACCACTGGAAGTGTGGTGTTCCATTCCAAACAGCAAAAGCCATTTGCTTACATGCCTGACCAAATGATGTTCCCAGCAGAGCTTACACCTTATGAAATCCTTGATTATTATGCTCGATTTTTAAATAAAGACAAGGAAACGATCAAATTAGTTTTAGAGAAAACAGGCTTATGGAGCGAACGGAACCAGAAAGCTGGAGGATTTTCAAAAGGGATGAGTCAGCGGCTTAATCTGGCTCAGTGTCTGCTCGCCGATACCGACATCTATATTCTTGATGAACCGACAGACGGATTGGATCCCTATTGGGTTATTCAGCTGAAAAAGATAATAAAGGAGTTGAAAGATAAGAATAAAACGATCATTATCAGCAGTCACATTATGAGGGACGCCATAGAAATCGCCGACAAACTGATTATCTTATTTAACGGGAAAATAAAATTTCATGGAACACTTGATCAAGCTTACAAAGAATACAAATGTGCCTCCTTAGAGGAAGTATTCCTTTCTATACACAAAATGGAACAAAAATCGGACTGAGACAAAGAGCGATTCCATTTAGGAACCGCTTTTTTGTCCTCTGTTTTCATAAAATGAATATTGTTCAACATCTTTTGCCCATAGCTTTGCATTTTTTCCGCTAAGCTCAGCAATCCATAGATCGCCTTTTTGCTCTGCAAGCTTTTTTCTGACCCATGTTAATTTACCGGCTGTCTTTAGGTAAAGAGGGTTATAATCTCCAATTGAATTTTTGGGATAGGTGATTCTCGTCTGCTGGGTCTTGTTGAGCTGAATCAGACAGAGTGTTGGCTCAGGCCGTCTTTGCGGATCATTTGACCATTCACTTTCATCCACTCGTGATGCTACGAGTATTTCATTATCCACCCACGTAAAACCCATTTCTGCAAATTTAGCAGGGGTAAGGTTCAAGGTTTTAAAGGCAGGCAATTCTGCCACCTTCAATTTTTTATTCTTGAAGCCCATCACAATTCTGCCCCCGCCTGCAATGTAGCCCAATAAATTCCTGCCCGGCGCCCACTTGGGGACGTCCAGATGAAGGATCATCTCATCAAGAACTTCAAAATTCTTCCCATCAGGAGAAATGACGCAAACCATATCACTGTCCATGGCCAGGGATGCAGTTGGACTCACTATGAAAGAAATCCATTTTCCATCAGGTGAGAATTCAAATGTAGTTGCGTTAATGGACATAATGGAAGCATTGCCGTTGCCTATTTCCTTAGGTAACGTGAAAAACGGTTTCACATGCTGAGTTAAATTCATATCCTCAAGCTGTTCCGGCAGCTGAACCTTATATAGAATGGGGCTGGTCCAGCCGTCCGGCTTTAAGTCGGCGCTTGAAGATAAAATAAATCCTTTTCCGTCAGGATACCAATTATAATCATCTACACCTAAAGCGATATTGTAGAATTGATTCATATCCGATATGTTTAAGACTCCGTTGCTGGTGAAAGCAATCCTGTAGTCGGAAGGTGCCCATTTGGCATTCCCGCCCCCTTGAAAAATCCTCTTATGCTTCTTTGACTTTACATTGTATACCCATATCTCTGTGCTGTTTTCGATAGTAGGCGAATGAGGTTCCTGCGCTTTTTTTTCATATAGGAGCCATTGGCCATCATAGGACCACTTTGGTGTATTTGTGAACTTTCCAGGTTCAGCAGAAATCTGTTCTTCAGTCACTCCGGTCTTGATCCACAAATAGCCATTTCGTATAAAAGCTGCCTGCAAATGATTTTCTGCCGTATCTCCCCATGCATCAGACGGGATAATAAGCAGGAAGCAGCAAAGCAGCAAAATCAGCTTGCGCATATCCTTCTCATCTTCCTTCAAGTTATTTAATCATGCTTATTATGGACAAAGAGAGTTATTTTATTGAAATTAATAAAAAGAGCACAATGAAAAAATGGTTTCTATTTTCGATATAATTTCATTTACTTTATAATGATGGTTTAGTATACAAAATTGCCCAGCACCGTTTTTTCGGATGTTAATGGGGTAAAAACAATTAAAAACGGATTAATATTGGAGGAAATCAACTTTGTTCATTGCTATTTTGTTTTTCATGTTCATGTCCTTTTTCCTGTCGGGAAGTGAGACTGCCTTAACGGCTGTTAACAAAATGAAATTAAAATCCAGAGCAGATAATAATGATAAGAAAGCACAAAGAATTTTGGATGTCGTGTCAAAGCCTGATGAGATGATTACATCGATATTAATTGGCAATAATATTGCTAATATCATGCTGCCTACACTGGTTACCATCATTGCGCTTGACTATGATTTCAATGTAGGGGTGGCGACGGGTATTCTGACTGTGGCACTAATTTTATTTGCGGAAGTTCTGCCAAAATCCATCGCAGCAAGCTTTTCCGACAAAATTGCTTATCTTGTATTTCCGGTCATTAGAATCCTAATGCTGATCTTAAAGCCGGTCACTTTTC
The DNA here is from genome assembly GCF_002272225.1 of Bacillus sp. 7894-2. Lineage (NCBI taxonomy): Bacteria > Bacillati > Bacillota > Bacilli > Caryophanales > Bacillaceae > Bacillus > Bacillus sp. 7894-2. The sequence goes on along the minus strand of NZ_NPDG01000015.1, from coordinate 75,469 downwards.
TAATATCCAGGTTCACGAGAGGAATTATTAAATTTCTTTCAAAAAATGATGAGGATTCAGTATCAGTATCCAAGGAAGAGCTTATTACCATGGTTGATATAGCTACAAGCGAAGGAACCTTCCATGAAGAAGAAACACAGCGAATTAAAGGGATCATTGATTTTTATAATTTAGATGTCAGCGATGCGCTAAAAACGCCGCGAATGGAAATTGAAGGCATTCCATTTGAAGCAACAATAGAAGAAGCAAAGAATATAGTGCTGGATAATCGTTTTACAAGGTATCCGGTGTATAAAGATAATATGGATAACATTGTCGGGGTTTTCCATGCTAAGGTTTTGCTCTCCTGGTCCAATCAGCCAGAGAAATCCCTGAAGGATTTTACCGACTTAGAGCCGTTATTTGTCTATGAATTTCATAGCATTGACAAGGTATTCAAAATGATGATGAAAGAAAGGAAGCACCTTGCCATTGTTCTTGATGAATATGGCGGGACGAAAGGCATCATCACCCATGAGGATATTCTTGAAGCGATGCTGGGCCAGGAAATTGAAGACGAAACGGATGAAAACGCGGAAGTGCTGATCGACGAATTAACGGAAAACCATATTATTGTTCACGGCAAACTGGCAATCCGCAGAATCAATGAAGTTTTTAAAACAAAAATTCCCGAAGAGGAAGACATCCTTGCAGGATTTTTATTAAAAGAACTGGGGCATTTTCCTGAAGAAGGGGAAACATTCGAATACCACCATCTGCATTTTGAAATAAAATCGATTGAAGATAACAGAATTAAACTGGTCGAAATTAAGAAGAAAACACCTTGATGTATATGAGCATTATTTCCAGACGGGAATAATGCTTTTTTATTATCACTAAATAAACCAGGATAGAATGAGGGATAATAGTTACAGGGATACAAATAATTTATTTTTATTTTTCTGAAAAAATAGGTCCTTTTTAGTATATAATATAATAAAAACAAATATCAGAGGTGATCTTAGCATGGAAAACAAACCATTTCATTATGACGGAAGCGTACAAATGAACTACGAAACAGACAGTGAAGCAACTTCAAGCATTCCTTTTGAACTAACGGATGAAATGAGAAAAAATATCGGAACTAATCCGTATTCACCTAAAGAACAAGAATAAATATGGACCCAATGAGGGTTCTTTTTTTTGAGGATTATCCAACATGAATTTTGGGTATTTAAAAATAGCATGAGCAAATCATTTGAAAATCTTTTTTATTTTGAATATGATTATCTCGGATTAAGAATAAAAATGATCATACTGCAGGATGAATACATATTTTACTTCTGATTCAAACTAAATTGACTACTCAAATTGGAAAGGTGATAAAATTATGGCTCAGGTTTTATACATTACAGCACACCCTCATGATGATAAGGTGTCATATAGCATGGCAGCAGGAAAAGCATTTATTGATTCTTACAAGGAAGCTAATCCAAATGACGAAATCGTTCATATTGATTTATACAAGGAAAATATCCCGGCAATTGATGTTGATGTTTTCAGTGGATGGGGCAAGCTTCAGTCAGGCAAAGGTTTTGAAGAACTGTCTGAAGATGAAAAGTCAAAAGTAGGCCGTCTTTCAGAACTAAGCGAACAGTTTGTGGCAGCTGATAAATATGTGTTTGTTACACCGCTTTGGAACTTCTCGTTCCCTCCGGTAATGAAAGCGTATCTTGATTCAGTGGCAGTAGCCGGCAAGACATTTAAGTATACTGCTGAAGGCCCAATCGGGTTATTGACTGACAAAAAGGCGATTCACATCCAGGCTCGTGGAGGCATCTATTCCGAGGGGCCTGCAGCAGAGATGGAAATGGGTCACCGCTATTTAACAGTATTAATGCAATTCTTCGGCGTTCCTTCATTCGAGGGTCTCTTTGTGGAAGGGCACAACGCAATGCCTGATAAAGCTGAAGAAATAAAAGCTGACGCCATTGCCCGTGCAAAAGACAAAGCGAAAACATTCTAAACAAAAGCAGCGGATTTCCGCTGCTTTTTCTTTTTTGCTAGGCATATATAAGAAGAGCTCTTGTCCCGGAAGAATAGTATAATACAGGAAGTATATAAGCTGGGAACGAAAGGGGGACATTTTGTGAAAATCTCGGAATTCAGCCCCAGCCATTTAAATGAGAATGATGTTACCAAGCTGCTTTATGAGGGTATTGAGGATAATCTGCAAAAAGGGGATTTAATTTTTGTGCCTGGAAGCAGCAAAGCAGCAGAATATCGATTACCGGAAGCTATCAGGCTTTATCAGGAAGGAAGAGCAAAAAAGCTGCTTTTGTCAGGTGGTGTAAAATGGCCGGGCAATGAAATGACTGAAGCAGAAATGTTAATGAAAAAAGCCATTTTGTACGGCATTCCTCCAAATGACCTCTTCCTTGAAAATAAATCTCTTCATACAAAAGAAAATGTTCTTGCCTCTATGCTGGTTATGGACCGGATGTGCGGACTCGAGAACATCTCCAATATCATCGTTGTAACAGCTCCATTTCATATGAGGAGGCTGCACTTAACATTATTGACATATATGCCGAATTGGATTAACTATTCTTTAGTATGTTCTAATGATGGTTCAACCGGGAAAGAGCAATGGAAGCAGCATCCTTATGGAAGAAAAAGAGCGTTTGATGAAGCAGGGAAAATAATTGATTACGTTAATAAGGGAATTCTTATAGATCAGGAAATTTAATGACAAGAAAAAACCCCGCCAGTATCCAATCGGCGGGATCCTTATTAAAATGTATTATAAATATTCTCGCATTCTTCCGCTGTAGGCTCGTAAAAACAATGGAGCTTAAATTTCCCCGCAAACGGCTGATTGTACCATGTGGGTGGACATTCGCCAGGCGGCCTGAAATACCATAGTGCAAATTTAGCGGGCCAAATCCTTTCACCTTTTACAGCCCTACGTGCGAGTCTTCTCTCCACTTCTCTTGGCCGCTGATAAAAATAGCCTTTCTGAACTGCTTCAAAAGCATGCGGCTGGTGTATCATCTCCGGTATAGTGCGGATTCCTTTGAAATCAGAACAATTTCCCCTGATTCGGTTAATCCCCACATTTCCAACCATTAGCATGCCCTGCTGGCCTTCTCCTTCAGCCTCGGCCCGTAGAAGGCGGGCCAGTAAATCTATATCCTGTTCGCGTGCCTTCACCACTGCCATTCTGACTCACCACCGTTCCCTCAATATTAGATAGGCTGATATAGGGTATGCACAAAAGAGGGGGATGTGCTTTTAACAAGAGAAAAAGCTCCGGCAGAAGCAGGAGCTTTTAGTTGGCATAAAAATTTTCGGTATAATAAGGCTGTGATTTTGAATTAAAAGCGACACCAACACCCAAAAATTCATAATCCGCACGCAGAATGTTTTTGCGGTGTCCGAGCGAGTTCATTAATCCTTCGTGAGCAAATATACTGCTGAATTGGCCGGAAGCAAGGTTTTCCCCGGCTAACATAAACGAAACTTCATCCGCCTGCATTCTGTCAAAAGGGGAGAGGCCCTGCAGATTGGTATGGTCAAAATAATTGTTCTCTGCCATATCGCTGCTGTGCTTACGCGCCGTTTCCTTAACAGTATCGTCCCACTCCAGAACGGGCACTCCATGAGTTACTCTCTCTGCATTGGTAATATCGAACAGCTGCCATTCAAATCCTTCTTTTAAAACACTGCTGGCATATGCATAAAAGGATTCTTTTTGCTTTTCAAGTGATTTGCTGATTATTTGAATGGATGTGACCGTATTGTTACGATGCTTATCATAAAAAATGGTTACGTAATTCCCATCCAGTTCGTATAAGTCATAATCACGATTCTCTTCAAGCTGGAAGATGACCAAGTCTTTTCTCATTCTATCCAGCGGCTTTCCAAGCTGCTGTGTCACGGATGACTTTGGCGTCCCGTAGGCAATCTCTTTTGTGGAAGAAATCAGATCCTGATTTGTATAGATGCCCGCTGCTTTTTCCTGCTTGTCATAAGCAACCATTACGAAATTTTGATAGTGATCATGATAGGCATGCCAGTCTGTTCCATATTCATTCGCGGAGATACGGCCCGAGGGACCAAGATTTTTTTCGATTTCCGCCTTATCATCTCCTATTTCTATGTTATGAATAGAAAAGGTTTGTTCCTCAGGGGCTTCCAAAACAGGTTTTTCGGCTTTATCCTCAGGAGAAAGATTTTTTTCCCCGGTATATTGCCCGATTGTCAGGAGAAATTGATCCGCCCAGTTTTGCGCCTCCTCCATAACGTCAGTTATTACATTCTGGAGGTCCTTATTGTCTTTAAAAAGCTGAATATCTGTTTTTATATTATCCATTACAGTTCCTGACTTGGAATCATCAGCTGATTTTTCATCCGGCTGTGAAAAAGCGAAACCGAGAAATAACAGGATAAGTATAAATAAAACCTTCCTCAAATAATCTCCTCCCATGCACCTTTAAACCCATTATCAAAGGTATGCCCATTCATTATAAGATCTAAAAATCCGGAAATGCAAAACATTGCGGCTTTCCTTATTTTTCTACCCTGTTTGCCTGTCACTTTAACCGTGATTCGATATTTTCCGTTTTTAAGTGAAAAGTTTGGGTAACATAATTATAAAAATGAAAAATGAACAGATGAGCTGCAAAGGGGGAAGCATGATGAAACTAACACCTGAACAACGAATTGAACTCCATGGATTTAATAATCTGACAAAATCGCTCAGCTTTAATATGTATGATATTTGTTATACGAGGACAAGGGAGGAGCGTGAAGCCTATATAGATTATATTGATGAGGAATATAGCGCGGAGCGGCTCACAAAAATACTTACGAATGTTTCCGATATTATTGGTGCCCATGTCCTGAATGTGGCACAGCAGGATTATGTGCCACAAGGTGCAAGTGTGACGGTTCTTGTATCTGAAGGTCCAGTAGTGGAGGTACCGGCTGAATCTTTTGATGAATCTCCCGGACCGCTGCCGGATAACGTAGTCATGCAGCTGGATAAAAGCCATATAACCGTTCATACCTATCCTGAATATCATCCAGACGAAGGAATCAGCACATTCAGGGCTGATATAGATGTATCCACCTGCGGAGAAATTTCCCCGCTAAAAGCCCTTAATTACCTGATCCATTCCTTTGATACAGACATCATGACTATAGATTACAGAGTCAGGGGATTTACACGGGACAAGGACGGGAAAAAACTTTATATCGACCATGATATCAGTTCAATCCAAAATTATATTCCTGACGAAGCAAAAGAAGATTTTGATATGATCGACGTAAATATTTATCAGGCACACACCTTTCATACCAAATGTAAAATAAGGGACTTCGATTTGGATAATTATTTATTTGGTTACACAAAGGATAAGCTTGATCCAAAAGAGGCCGAAGAGATTACTGAGCGGCTTACAACAGAGATGGACGAGATTTTTTACGGGAAGAATATTAAACCCGGTTCTATATCAGAGTGAACGTGAAGGCTCCCAATCAGGGAGTCTTTTTTCATAACTCCCAGAATTCGGGAAATGATAAAGAATAACGACATTTAGGGGGATATGGGATGGAAGAAAACAAGGTTCATTTGACATCAGGTGAAGTGGCAGTTTTATGGACGGGTTACCAAAATGACAGTATGTCATTGCCTCTTTTGGATTACTTTGATAAAACCGTGGAAGATGATGAAATAAAACCTGTCATTGAATTCGCCCGTCAATTATCGGACGGTCATATCAAGTTTTTGACCGATTTATTTCAAAAAGAAAGGTTTCCAATACCTGCAGGTTTCTCGAGTAATGACGTTAACCTTAATGCGCAAAAATTGTACACAGATACGTTTATGCTGGAATTCCTACTGCAGATGGCCAAATCCGGTCTTGTTGCGTATGGCAGCTCTTTGGGCATGAGTGCCAGGAAAGATTTAAGAACATATTTTATAAAATGCATCCATCAAACCATGGAATTGTTTGAAAAAGCTACAGATATAGCTTTAGAGAAAGGAATTTATCTGAGAAGGCCATACATAGACCTTCCAGCGGAAATAGACATGATTGATGATAATAGCTATTTAAGCGGGTTAAATCCTTTAAGGAAGCCGCGGCCGCTAAATGCAATTGAGATTGCACATTTATCATTTAATGTGGAAACCAACATGGTGGGAACGATGCTGGCTCTCAGCTTTTCACAGGCTGCTAAATCAAAAGAGATTATCAGCTATATGGAACGGGGTAAGGAAATTTCAAAAAAACATGTGAAGATTCTGAGTGCAACATTGCTGGACAATGATATACAGGCTCCTAATTCCCCTGATTATGCTGTAAACGGCAGTTCTGAATCACCATTCTCAGAAAGGCTGATGATGCAGCTTATGGCATTTCTGAGTACATTGGGATCAGGGAACTATGCAGCAGCTGCTTCAGCCAGTCAAAGAAGTGATATAATCCTGAATTATGAACGTCTTTCTCTGGAAATCGCCCAGTTTGCCAAAGACGGGGCAGACATTATGATCAAACACAAGTGGCTGGAACAGCCGCCAGGTTCACCCAACCGGAAAGACCTGGCCAGAAGGCAAAGCTAGAACCAGGGAATGCTGCTCTCCTGGTTCTTTTCAAATATACAATCCTATTTCCAAAACTTCCACCATTTTTTTTCAGGTTCCTGTGAGGCAGCCGCGCTTCGGAAGGAAACAATCATATCCTGAAAAACATCTTCCCGCTGCTTTACTTCATGCCAATATTGCTCCCGCTCTTTATTAATGGTTTCGATATAAATTTCCCTGTCCGTATTTAATGTTTCAATCAGCGAGCTGATTTCGGTGCTGGTCACCTCGGCAGAAGAGGAGATGTAATGGATCATGGTTTTGAATTCTTCGGAGGATGCTTCCGAGGATTCCGTCAGTTTGTTTGTCAACTGATGGATTTGATCAGTTGTACGTTTCGAACTCTTCGCAACCCTTTTCGAAAGAGTTCCGAACGCTTCGGAAGTATCCTCCGAAGTCTGGTCAATCCTCGCTGACAGTGATTCAATTTCCGCTTTCGTTTTTTCGCCTGATTTGTAGATTGAATCCGATAGGCTTTTCACGGTATGCAAAGATCCTTTGCTAATCTCTTTTTTCACTTCTTCTAATACTTCCTTTCGAACGCCGCTGCGAATTTCATTTCTGATATCTGAAAGTAAACTGTCCCTGAAATTTTCCATGATAGCCATGAGCTGTTCAGCATTCATGACTGATTCCTGCTCTTTATGTAATGCTGTTTCCGGTTCTATTGCCGCCAAAGCCGTTTCATTTGCTGGTGAAGCCGTTTCAGAAGCATAGTCCATATGTTTTTGCATTAATTCCCGGATCATTTCCTTGCTCAGGTTTTTATCGCGCATTTGCTTCACTTTTTCAAGCAATGCAATTTCATGGTCTGTATAAAAACGGGCTCCCTGTTTGGACCTAGGAATCAGCAATAATCCGTTCAAATCCTTTTCCCATTGTCTTAAGGTCCCCGGAGGCACATTTAGCATTTTCGAAACCTCTTTAATTGTATAAGCCTTCATATATTGCGTATCCATTTAACTCAGCCCTTTCCAAAATAGATTCTGAATCATTCGGAAGCGGGTTCCGAATCAATTTCTACTAACCTATTCAGCATGCTATCCCTCTTTTTCCTGCCGCATGACAAAAGCTATCAAAACAAGACCTTATTCATCAGAAAAAAGCAAAAAACCGATCTCTTGACAAAAATTCTAAAAAAAATTGCCTATCATCAGGCGATTTGTCATATCCGCGCGGGTATGGCACAATGGTGGGGGAGTTTAGCAAACTAGAATATTATGAAAACAGCGAAATGAAAAGGGAGTTTGATCAATTGGGCAATAGAATTATCGCAATGTCTATAGCTGCCGGGGTTGGATTGTCTCTGACTGTGGGAGGCATAAAGATGGGGAGCAATGAACACTCAAATGAAAAGGAAATTTCCTATACAGCTGTTCCGCACGCGGAGGCACAGCATGCCCCGCCCGTGAAGCAGGAAATTATGAAGAAATCGGTGCTTCTGGATGTGCCATTGTACAACCAAATGGATCACCCGCGTTTATATAATGGTTGTGAGATTACCAGTTTAGCAATGATTATAAGCTATGAAGGCGTTAAAGTATCAAAAAATGAGTTAGCAAAGGAAGTTAACCGGGTACCGCTCAAGTTAAGCGGAGGTGAGTACGGGAATCCCAATGAGGGCTTTGTCGGCAATATGGAGGATGGTCCGGGATTGGGCGTTTATGAGGGGCCGATTTTCGATCTGGCGAAAAAGTACTTTCCTGACCGTGCTGAGAATCTGACTGGCAAGCCGTTTGATGTGCTGCTTGAAAAAGTAGCGAAAGGGTCGCCGGTCTGGATCATTACAACCGCAAGTCTGTCACCCGCTGCATCTTTTGAGACCTGGAATACACCGGGCGGACCGGTGGATGTGACCTTCCAGATGCATAGTGTGGCAATAACCGGATATGATGAGGAAAATATCTATATTAACGATCCGTATGGCACTAAAAATAAAAAGGTGCCTAAACAGCAGTTTATAGAAGCCTGGGAGCTAATGGGATCACAGGCTATTGTCATTAACTAGCATAATAGCAAAAGAAGGGGCTGCAGAATGCAGTCCCTTCTTTATTCGCTTGATGATCCTAATCTCTTAAACTTCAAAAAGATCCATTTTAAAAACGGAGGCACCACAAAGAAGATAAAGAATAAGCGAAAAAGCTGATACCCTGTTACGATGGCCAGATCGGCCCCGGTTTCATGGGCGATGATGGCCATTTGGTCCATTCCTCCCGGAGCAAGGCTCAGTAATCCGGTGGCAGGGGAAAGATGAAAAGCGTGCATAACCCAAAAACTGAGCAGAACCGAACACACCACGAGAAGCAGGCCGCTTAAGGCAGCAAGTGAAATCGTTTTAACCTTATTGCCCAGCTTTTCAGGCTTCATCATCATGCCGATGTGGGCTCCTATTAAAAGCTGTGATAAATCCAAAACAGACGGAGGGAGCTGAGGCCCGTTAATGCCGGAAATGACAAGGGCAGCTGTTCCCATAATCGGACCGAGAAGGTATGTGGTAGGGAGCTTCAGGCGTTTACTTAGGATAATGCCTGCAAAGGAAACAAGAGCAAAGAGGAAAATATCAGGGAATAAATCCCTCCATAAAGGAACAGCGGCTGTAAATTCAGAACTGACTTCCATGTTCATCCATGGTCCGAAAACCAGAACAGGGACAATGAAGATAATCATCGTCAGCCTTGCAACCTGCATAAAGGTAACGACTGTGATATCAATTCCTTTAACTTCCTCTGCCAGAAGAATCATTTGTGAAAGACCTCCGGGAATACTCCCGATCAGCACTGTTGGATAATCGATGCCCAATAATTTAGCAATGAGAAGGGCAGAAATGGCACTAAAGAGAATCAGGCAAACCGTAATGAGAAAAATAAAAGGCAGCTTCTGAAGGATAAGCAAAACCGCTTCCTTTGTAAAAGAAAGGCCGATGCTGTAGCCGACAATAATGATCCCGGCATCCCGAAATGCGGCTGGCCAGTAAAATGGAATCCTGCTGAGCCGGCTTCCAATCATTACAGCAGTCAATGCACCAAGCAAAAAGGCGACCGGAATATGCAATAATGAAAATAACCCTGCACCTAATGCAGCAGCAGAAAAGGTGATGAAAACATTTTTTTTCACGAAAAAACCTTCTTTTAATTAGATTACCTAAAGATATTTATACCATATTTGAACTATGAATGAATTACAAGTTTTATGTAATGGTATGTTTTCATACATTTATATAAGAGGCGGGTATTTGTAAAGGGGGGACTAACCATGCCGGAAAAACTAAGCCATCTGGTTTTCATCTTATCGTTTATATGCCTCGGTTTATTTTTGCTGCTGGGTTTTTCGCCGCTATATGATTTTTATCTGAACAAAATCGGACATCGGCCATTTTCTCTCCTTCTCCTGTTGACAGTTCTTGTCTTCCTCTTAAGTGTCCTTGTCTTAAAGAAAGTCCAAAATTGGCAGTCTGGCTTTCATGTAGTATTTTCCATTATCCTCACGCTTTTTCTTTCCTCGGTCCTCGCGATCATTGTTTTCTTCGGGAGCCAATTTAGATAAAAGAAAAGAGCCTGCACCATCATTGGTACAAGCAGGGTCTTTTACTGGATTGGCAGCCAGTTATCCTTTTATTCCTCTCCTATTTAATTCCTTATATAAAAGATAGAATTCCTTAACTGAGAGATATGAAATCTACTCTAAATAACAAATCCGGAGCATTTTTTACACCTATTTATCTCCTTTTTTAAGCAAGGGAGTAAGAGCTAAAAAATCGCTGGGTAAATTATATATCCAAGTATAAAACCCATCGTTTGATCAAAGGATAAGGTTACCATAATTTAACGGTACAGAAGGGGGACACTATGCTGCGATGGATTAAACGCAAAATTGAATATTCCAAACTAGACCGCAAAAAGGATTTTAGTGTTTCTGACCGGATGGTATCTAAGAAATTAAGTGAGAATATTACCTATATTTCCGAGCTTTTTGAGAAAAATTCTGATGTTGTTTTTAGGCGTTTTACTATTGGTCGGCAGCAGAAAGCAGATGCTTTTCTAGTTGGAATAGATGGATTATATGACAAAACTGCCATACACGAGAACATTATCAAGCCTTTAATGGAACTTGAAACAGGGGATCTTCCTATTTTACAAAGGCTTGAGACCATAGAGCAGGATCTGCTAAGCATATCCGACATTTCAACAGAGAGAACGATGAAAAAAAGTGTATCTCAATTATTAAAAGGGGATCCCTTACTGTTAATTGACGGGATGGAGTATGTATATATTTTGGGTTCGAGAACATGGGAAATGAGAGGCATACAGGAGCCTGTAACAGAAACCGTTGTTAGGGGACCTAGAGAAGGATTTGTTGAAACCTTAAGAACCAATACAGCCATGCTTAGACGAAAGATTCATAACCAGAACCTAATCATAGAACAAATGACGATGGGTACCTTGTCACAAACAGACGTGGCAATTGCATATATTAACCATTTAGTGAATCCTGATTTATTAGAGGAAGTAAAAAATAGGCTCAGAAAAATAAATACTGATGCCATATTGGAATCGGGGTATATTGAAGAATTCATTGAAGACGCACCTTATTCTCCCTTTCCTACCATATCCAATACTGAGAGGCCGGATGTTGTATCTGCGAGAATTTTGGAAGGAAGAATTGCCATTTTAGTAGACGGTACTTCCACTGTATTAATTGTTCCATATTTAATGATGGAATCATTCCAGGCAGCTGAAGATTATTATTCAAGGCCCTACTATACATCATTCATAAGAATGTTAAGGCTTATTGGCTTTTTGGCATCTACGTTAGCCCCTGCCGTTTATGTGGCGTTTCAAAATTTTCATAAAGAAACATTCCCTACTGAATTATTGATCAGTCTATCGGCATCAAGGCAGGGTGTTCCTTTCCCGCTTTTTATTGAAGTATTTCTTATGATGATTAGTTTCGAATGGCTGCGTGAAGCTGGTATACGTATGCCAAGGCATATAGGACAAGCTGTTTCCATTGTCGGGGCATTGGTTTTGGGAGAATCTGCTGTGAATGCAGGATTTGTTGGTGCTCCCACGGTCATCATTGTTGCAATTTCAGCGATTACCAGCTTCATTATAACCCCGTTGAATGATGCAATCGCTTTGATCCGATTCGCTTTTTTATTTGCTGCTGGAATTTTAGGGATTTATGGGGTTATGCTTGCTCTTACCTTTTCTCTGCTTCATGTTGCTTCTTTGCGCTCCTTTGGCGTGCCATACATGTCGCCGTGGTTCCCTATTATGTGGTCAGACTGGAAAGATTTTTTAATCAGAGCGCCATTTTGGAAATTGAATCACCGTCCAGAAGCCTTACACACTCTGAATGATCTGCGTACGGCGAATGGCAACAAACCAAAATCGGGCAAAAAGCAAGAAGGGGGAGAAGAGTAATGAAATATTCGGCTCTATTACTTCTCCTTTTTATGTTAGTAATGCTGAGTGGATGCTGGGGGAGTAAAGAATTGAGGGATGTGGGAATTATGTCGGGTATAGGAGTTGATAAAGGAATCGACTCGGGATTTGATGTCACTGCCCAAACGATTAAACCAGGTTCTAAAAGTGATCTCCCCATTTCTGCCATTGTCCATACTACTCATGGAGAAACTGTTTTTGAAGCAGTCAGGAATATGATCAGTGAAGCAAAAAAGAAGGAAATCCATCAACATATTGATTCGCTCATTATTGGAAAGGCTGTTGCCGAAGATGGAGTGACTTCTGCTTTTGATTTCTTTTTACGTGATCATGAACCTCGGTTTAACATGTCTGTTTTCTTAGCGGAAGGAAATGCTAAAGAAATTTTAGAAATCTTAAATACCGAATTATATGATATTCCAGCTAGAGAGATGAAAAACTCTCTTGTCGAGCAAAAAGCATTATCAAAAGCCCCTTATGTGGAATTGCATAATTTTTACCAACGTTTAATTGATCCCTATCAAGACCCTTATATGCCAATCATTCATAAGATAGATAATGATTTTAAGAATGAGGGTACAGCAATTTTTAAAGGAGATAAGTTGGTGGGAGAGCTAAATGGAGTTGAAACAAGGGGAATGCTAAGAGTACAGGGAGAGTTAGAAGGGGGGATTCAGGTTATTCATGTGCCTTTATCTGAAGAAGAAACCGTTAACGTATCCATCGAAGTTAAAGACTCAAAGACAACTATTAATAATTTTTTGAAAGACGGACAGCCAGTTATAGAGATATCAATTCAAGAGACCGGATTTATTGGTGAAACCTCAAAAGCTGTCAGATTAGCGAAAGATGATATTAAAAAAATCAATCAGCTTTACAAAAATGCTATAAAAAAAGAAGTTGAAGATTCTGTGGATAAAATTCAAAAAGAATTAAAGGCAAATACCTTTGATTTTGCTGAAATCATTCGCAGGAATGAAAAAGACTATTGGAAACATCATAAGGAAAATTGGGAGGAAATATATCCCTCATTAAAAGTAGTCGTAAAAGTCAATACAGAGTTGCCTGCAAACGGTTTAGTAAATTATGAAGGAGGAAGATAATGTGGAAGTTGTTTCATATCGGCAATCCGTCTTTCTTCTGTCCATGATTTTGCCCGTTACTGGCCACTTTCTTTTATTGCCGACAATCTTTTCCATGGCCGGCCATGAGGCATGGGTGGCCATCCTCCTAGCCATGCCTTTCGGGTTTTTTTTGGGGTTTACTATCTTTCGGCTGCATATGATTTATCCTAAATCCACATTAGACGGGATGCTTGTGCAAACCTTTGGCAAAATAGCCGGAAAGATTATGATACTGCCTTTTGCTGTTTATTTTTTATATTTAACAATCATAACTTTTTTTGGAATTGTAGACTTTGTACAGGTGATTTTTCTGCCTGAGACACCAAGGTGGGTAATCGGTACTGCATTTTACCTGATCGTTCTTTATGCTTTATTCGTAGGCATTGAGAATATTACAAGAATTAGCGAAGCTATCCTGCCATTCATCGTTATTACTGGTTTTGCAATAGCTATAAGCACTTTTGGAGAAAAGGATTTTAATAACTTGCTGCCTATTTTTGAAGAAGGCCTATTTCCTCTCTTTGATGCCATTATTTTAACTGTTGGCCTATATGGGGAAATGACCTTACTGTTAATGGTACAGTTGAGAAAGCAATATGAAAGTTCGAAATCCTTGCTGTATACAAACAGCCTTTTAGTCCTTTTGATTGCAATTATGTTTGTTGGAACAGTAACAGGTACATTGGCTGTTTTTGGGGAGCAGTTAGTTAGAACACTTGAATATCCTGCACAAAGTATCGTGAGACTTGTTTCTTTCGGATTTGTGGAACGTTTTGATGTTTATGGAATTATCGTAATTGTATTTGGCGGGATCATCCGTATTTCTGTCCTGCACAGTTCGATTGGAAAAAGCTTTGAGCCCTGGTTCAAAGATAAAGGTAAATGGGGGGTACACTTTGCTTCTGTAATAGTAGTTGTGTTATTCACTGTTTTCGGTATTAAAAATTATAATCATTTTATTTCTGATTACATATCTAAATATTATCCTCTGACTGCTTTGATCTCCTTCACAATTCCTCCTTTTACTTGGCTAGTTGCTGAAATCAGAAAAAAGGTTAAGGAGAAAAACGCAACATCTCAAATTAATAAAAACTAATTGAACAGTTGCTGGCAGGCAGAAAAGAAGAATACACAGTGTCGAGGTGCTCCATGTGGAGAGCCTCGACCAATCCTATACAAAACTAACATAAACTAACTGATGGGAAGCTCTAACCAATTAGTCTGCCCTAAATTATTTATTGATTTTTTTCCTAATTAAATAAAACCACATCAATGCATAGGTTAAGAACAGAAGGAGCAAAAATAAGGACACAGACAAGTCGTTCTGAATGATCATTCCAGTACACCTCGCTTTATGTATGCATTTATTTTAGGCTGTCCAATGGAAACGGAAAAAATAAGTAGAATACCACCGCAGCAGGCAGGGAAATCAGCATGGCAACCGCAGGTCTTCGATAGTGGATTCGCAATACAGCAAATAGAGCGATATTCAGCCAAATGTTATGCCAGCTGTTCCAGCCGTTATCGTACACATACATTCCTTTGTGGGCAAACAGTGATTGAATAATGGTAAAAAAGCCAATCCATATAGCAGAGTAAATGTATCCCTGTTTTTTATTGTCAGGGTAGCGCTGCAGGTAAATAATCAGAGCCATAGGAGTAATAAAAAATGTGAAAGCTAAGTTAATAATCGAATGATTTAGCCATTCAGCCGTAATACCTCTAAAAGCCCACAGTGTATGATTAAAATAGAGCATATTGTAGGTCAGGTTGATCGCAATAAAAAATAAGACAGTAGGATATTGCTTTTTCCACTGCGACCAGTCAATAAAGCGGTAAGCGAACAATATCCATACGATGATTACAAGTGCAAGATACATAGTAACATCACCTTTTACATTTAATACATACAGGTATTTCCATTTCACAAAAAAATATTCATCTAAAATGCGCCTTCTTTGAAGGAAAGCGGACTTACCTATATAATGGCTTTATTGTGTTAATTGAAGAAAGGAAGAGGACTATGAAAGAAGCAAAAATTCCCCCGCAGATCAAATTAATCGCCCTTGATATGGATGGAACATTACTGAACTCCAAAGGGGAAATTCCTGAAGAGAACCGTGCAGCTATAAAAGAAGCAAAGGAGAAAGGAATCGAAGTCATTTTGAGCACCGGCAGATCCAGGTTAACGGCAGGCGATCATGCTGATTCTCTAAAATTAAATTCTTATTTGATCACGGTAAATGGCAGCGAAATATTTGGACCTGGTGGTGAATCCATTTTAAGAGCTCCAGTGGATTCTAAAGTAATGGAATGGATGTGGAATCTGTCTAAGACACACAAGACCAATTTCTGGGCAACCAGCTGCGAGCGCGTGTGGATGAACGAAATGCCGGAAAATATCCATGATCATGAATGGCTTAAATTTGGATTTGATATTTCAGATGATGCGATCAGGGAGCTGATTCATAAAGAGCTTCAGTCTAAAGGCAACCTGGAAATTACTAATTCCAGCTTAACCAATATAGAAGTCAATGCTTTAGGCATCAACAAAGCCAAAGGTATCCTAAAAGTAACCGACCTCCTTGGTATTTCAATGGAAAATGTAATGGCGATGGGAGACAGCTTGAACGATATTGCCATGATTAAAGAATCAGGCTGGGGAATAGCGATGGGCAATGCACAGGACATTGTTAAAGAGACAGCCGATGCTGTGACAGGAACAAATGATGAAGCCGGTGTTGCACTGGCCATCCGCAAATGGGCTCTATAACTTAAACCAAAACACCGGCTATCAGGCCGGTGTTTGATTTTTACGAATGGTTTCCTGTACTTCCACTTCCACATTTCCTTTAATCGCCCTTGAGATCATACAGGATGCTTCTGCTTTTTGGACAAGCTTATGTGCAAGAGTATGGTCCTTATCATCAGCGTCTGATTTAAGCACAATAACTGGGTGATGAATAATTTTTTTGTAAGTAATCACCCCTTTGGTGACATCAACAACTCCTACCGACTCCATTGTAAGGTCCTCTTTATCGAGCCGGCTGCGTTCCATCATGGCTGCAAGTGTAATAATATAACAAGTAGCCGCCGCCCCGAGCAGCATTTCATCCGGATTCGTTCCGATTCCGGGACCGTCCATTTCCGGTGGAATGGATACCTGTGTTCTCAGGCCGCCTGTTTCTATTTCCCCAACATCATTGCGAAGACCAGGCCAATGTGCTTTCAAGTGAAAATGGTGTTCAGCCATATTTGAATCCTCCAAGCTATGTATTCTTACTTACACCTTAAAGAGGAAGCGGCAGAATTGCAAGCTTTACAGATTTCATGATTCAGGCTAAGATAAAAACAGCCAACTTAATAGTTTTACTGCTAGGGGTGCCCGATGCTCGCGGGCTGAGAAAGAAACCGGACTGTTTTTTACCCTTCGGACCTGATCTGGATCATACCAGCGTAGGAAAGTAGTAATTTCGGAGAACAAACATAATTCTCTATAGATTATTCAGCCAGGTCCTTATATGGATCTGGTTTTTATTTTGTTCTCTTTTCAAAGGCTATTGAGCGGCAAACGCAGAGGAGGAATGAATGTGAACATTCAAGAGATTAGCAGTCTATTGGAAAAAGTAAGAGAGTTTAATCCTTTAGTACATAATATCACCAATGTGGTGGTAACCAATTTCACTGCCAATGGCCTGCTGGCAATTGGGGCATCACCTGTAATGGCATATGCGCATGAAGAGGCGGGTGATATGGCTAAAATTGCCGGGGCACTGGTTCTCAACATGGGAACATTGACTGAAAAAGAAGTGAAAAGCATGCTTATCGCAGGAAAATCAGCCAATCAGCATGGGGTGCCGGTAATCTTTGATCCGGTTGGTGCCGGCGCGACAGCCTATCGCACAGAAACAGCCAATAGAATAATGGAAGAATTAGATATTAGCATCATAAGAGGAAATGCAGCAGAAATTGCCAATGCAGCAGGACAGAAATGGAATATTAAGGGCGTTGATGCAGGAGAAGCAGAGGGAAACACTTCTGAGCTCGCAAAGTCAGCAGCAAATAAACTTGGTGCAGTCACCGTCATTACAGGAAAACAGGACATCATTTCAGATGGAAGAGCCACTTTTACCATTAACAATGGACATCCCCTGTTAACGAAAGTAACGGGTGCCGGATGCCTTTTGACTTCTGTTATTGGAGCTTTCGCTGCTGTTGAAAAGGATCCAGTAAAAGCGGCAGCTGCTTCATTGGTCGTGTATGGCTCTGCCGCCGAAATCGCTGCAGAAAAAACGGATGGCAGGGGCCCGGGCACTTTCCAAATAGAGTTCTTGAATAGCTTATATACTATCTCAGCCTCAGATGTTGAATTGCGCGGCTCTTTTAGTCAGGTAGGAGGGGAATAAAAATGAAGGTGAACAAAGCTTTAACCATAGCAGGATCAGACAGCGGCGGCGGTGCTGGTATTCAGGCAGATTTAAAAACCTTTCAGGAACTCGGTGTTTTCGGCATGTCAGCGTTAACTGCCGTAACGGCACAAAACACCAGGGGAGTGCAGGGAGTTTATCCCATGACCGCAGAGGCTGTTGCGTCACAATTACAATCCATTGGAGAGGATTTAAGGCCTGATGCAGTCAAGTCAGGTATGCTCTTTAGTGCTGAAATTATCGAGACGGTTTCAAAGGAGATTGCGGAATACGGATGGAACAATATCGTCATTGATCCGGTGATGATAGCAAAAGGTGGAGCATGTCTTCTTCAGACTGAAGCCATTTTAGCGATGAAAAAGCATCTAATTCCGCTCTCGATGGTGATTACACCCAATATACCCGAGGCGGAGGTTTTAACGGATGCTAATATTCGTTCAATGAAAGATAAACGGAAGGCAGCAAAAGAACTACATAGGCTTGGAGCGAGACATGTCATCATTAAGGGCGGCCATGATGAGGGAAAAGTGGCTGCCGATCTATTATTTGACGGTGAAAGTTTTACCGAGTTCAAGAGTAATAGAATACAAACAGTAAACACGCACGGTACTGGCTGCACCTTTTCGGCTGCCATTACAGCCGGACTCGCTGAAGGCTTTTCTGTGCCGCAGGCTGTTGATCGTGCAAAGCAATTTATCCAGGCAGCAATTGAACATGACTTAAGAATTGGCAGCGGTCATGGACCAACCAATCATTGGGCTTATAATTTGAAGAAAAAGGAGAATTTCGTTCATGAGAATTAATTCAGAGGAAATGAGTGAGCTGCTTAAAGTATATTTAATAATGGGAAGCGTAAATTGCTTCCAAGAGCCTGAAGATATTCTCCGATCAGCAATTAATGGGGGCATATCCCTGTTTCAATTCCGTGAAAAAGGTGCAGGATGCCTGCAAGGCAAAGAGAAGGAATCTCTTGCAAAAAGGCTTCAGGCAATCTGCAACGAGAGCGGCATTTCTTTTATCGTCAATGATGACATTGAATTGGCGCTTACTATTAATGCAGATGGAGTCCATATAGGCCAGGAAGACGAACCGGCAGATGTGGTCAGGAGAAAAATCGGCAGCAAAATCCTTGGCGTGTCCGTTCATAATATGATTGAAGCAGAAGCAGCAATCCGGCAGGGAGCAGATTACCTCGGCATTGGCCCTATTTATCCGACAAGCACAAAGAAAGATGCCAAAGCAGTTCAGGGTCTTACTTTTTTAAAGGAATTGAGATCTGCTTCTATCCAGATTCCTGTGGTAGGTATTGGCGGAATTAACTCTAAAAATACACCTCCCATTATGGCTGCTGGAGCAGACGGTGTTTCAGTCATTACGGCAATCAGCCAGGCGGATTCCCCTGAAAAATCAGCCAGGGAGTTAAAAGAAGCAGTAAGGAGAAATGTCCATTAATTTTGAGCATTTTTTTTAAAAAATCAGTATTATCGATTGCCTTTCAAGTTTCAGTGTTTATTACTATGCAATTATTGAAAAGCCATGGTAATGTTGTACTCATACAGATTTTTTCGTAAGGAGATACAATTGCAATGAAACTCGTATCATGGAATGTGAATGGCATTAGGGCCTGTGTGAAAAAAGGCTTCACAGATTACTTCAAAGAGGTGGATGCAGACATCTTTTGCATCCAGGAGTCCAAATTGCAGGAGGGACAGATTGAGCTCATCCTGGATGGCTATCACCAATATTGGAATTATGCGCTTAAAAAAGGATATTCGGGTACAGCTGTATTTACGAAAAAAGAGCCTATCTCTGTCCGCTATGGATTGGGCGATGAGGAAACAGAACCAGAAGGCAGGATTCTCACGCTTGAGTATGAAGGCTTTTATCTGGTGAATGTCTATACGCCAAACTCAAAGCGTGACCTGGCCCGGCTTCCATACCGCCTTGAATGGGAAGAGCGGATTCGGGAGTATTTGCTCGGGCTGGATGAAATAAAGCCTGTTATTATGTGTGGTGACTTAAACGTGGCCCATAATGAAATAGATTTAAAGAATGCAAAATCCAATCGCGGAAATTCCGGGTTTACCGATGAAGAACGTGAAAGAATGACCAGTTTGCTTGGTTCCGGGTTTGTTGATGCCTTCCGCTATAAATATCCGGAAGCCGAGGGTGCCTATACATGGTGGTCGTATATGGCAAAAGTAAGGGAGCGGAATATCGGCTGGCGGATCGATTATTTTATTGTGTCAGAAAAGCTTCAGGAAAAAATAATAGATTCACAAATTCATTGCGACATTATGGGCAGCGACCATTGCCCGGTAGTCCTTGAAATGGATCTATAGGATGAAGCCTCTGCAATGTGCAGGGGTTTTGTTTTAGAAAAACAGGCAATAATTGAATTAAGATTAGCTAAAGGAATGGTTTTATGAACAAAACAGAAATGCTGAAGCTTTTTGTTCTTATTGAAAGAGTGTATCCGCCTTTCCGGATCAAAAGCGAAATTGTTCATCATTATTTTGATCACTGTCTCGAATTCGACTACGATATAGCCTTCAACAGCATAAAAGAGCATATCAGGAAAAGTCCGTATCCACCGTCAATCAGTCATATCGGCGGGTTTTATGAAATGGCAGACTGCCGGAAGTGGGAAAAAGAATATTTCCTTGCTGATCATGTTTGTTGATAGTGATGGGTTATTTTGTTATAATGCCCGTAAATAAATAGAAAAGGTTTTCTAGGGTTCCGCAGCAGATGCTGGACTGGTCCGAGAGAAAACTCATAGCCTTTATGGCTATGCCACGGAGGGATAAAAGCCTGGGAGATACTGATCATCAGATATCTTCCGGGCTTTTTTCTTTTTCAGAAGATATTATTCGTTAAAAAGGAGCTGATATCATGCAGTGGCTAAAGGTATTTATTGCTGCATTTTTTGAAGTGTTTTGGGTCATTGGCTTAAAGCATGCGGATGATCCATTATCATGGGCAGGGACCATCATAAGCATCGCTGTCAGTTTTTATCTGATGATCATGGCGGGCAGGGTGCTGCCGGTGGGGACTGTATATGCTGTCTTTGTTGGCATGGGGACTGCCGGAACAGTATTATCTGAAATTATATTTTTCGGAGAGCCTTTGAAATTATCTAAAATCCTTCTTGTTCTTGTTTTATTATTAGGAGTACTTGGTTTAAAGCTGGTGACAAACGAAGACAAATCGAAAGGAGCTGAAAATTCATGAGCTGGCTGTATCTGATTCTGGCTGGGGTTTTTGAAATGACAGGTGTCACCATGATTAACAGCTGGCACCAAAATCGAAACTGGCAGTCCTTACTTCTGCTTATTGGCGGCTTTGGCGCCAGCTTCCTCTTCCTGTCTCTGGCCATGAAAGAACTGCCGATGGGCACAGCTTATGCCGTCTGGACCGGAATTGGCGCCGCCGGTGGAGCAATCCTTGGCATGATCCTGTACGGGGAACCGAAAGACGCCAAGCGAATATTCTTTATTGCAATGGTATTAAGTGCGGCAATTGGGTTAAAACTTGTGTCTTAGCTATGAAACCCGGTCTAACCAAGAAACGCTCGCCATCAATATCTCCTAGCAGTTCACCAGCATTCCATAGTAAAAAAACAGAAGTTCGTTCATATTAAAAAGGACATGAAAAAGAGGTGACTGCTATGAATTTTGATTACACAGTTGAATCAGAGAAATCCATTGAAGAAACAATTACAGCATTGGAAACGCATTTAAAAGAAGAAAAGTTTGGTGTACTTTGGACTTTTGATATTAAAGAGAAGCTGGAGGAGAAGGGCTTTCATCTGGATGAAGAATTTAAGGTCCTTGAAGTTTGTAACCCCCAGGAGGCGGAGAGAGTACTGAAAGAAGATAAAATCGTTGGCTATTTTCTCCCCTGTAAAATCGTTGTATATAAAGAAAGCGGAAAAACAAAGATAGGATTGCCAAGGCCAAGTGTGTTAATGAGCATGATGGAAAGTCAGAACCTTAAAGAAATGGCATCAGATATAGAGAAGCGCCTGATTGCCTGCCTGGATAAGTCCATTTAAGCCGTTTCCATAATAAAACTTCCTTCCAAAGACAAACAGCAAATAACACTGTTTGTTTTTCTTTTTATGCCTTACAATAGAATATAAATTCTAAATGTTGTGAAGGTGAATCCATGGATACAAAATTAATTTTAATCGAAGGTCTGCCAGGTTCAGGCAAATCAACTACGGCAGGATTGGCCTATGATGTGCTTAGGCAAAACGGAACCGAAGCAGAAGTATATTACGAAGGTGATCTCGACCACCCGGCAGATTTTGAAAGTGTCGCTTACTTTACTAATGAAGAATGGCACCTGTTATTAGAAGAATTTAGCCCTTTCAGAGAGCAAATTTCAGAGAAAGGCATTTCAGAAGATAATGGATTTTTGCTGCCTTATAAAAAGCTGGGATCAGATATTCCAGATGCATTTTATGAAATAGCATTTAAACATGATATCTATGAGCTGCCATTGGAGCAAAATATAAGACTCATCACTCAAAAGTGGGATAGATTCGCCAGGCAAGCTGAAAACAGCAATAAAGTTCATATTTTTGAATGCTGTTTTATCCAGAATCCGATTACAGTCGGAATGATAAAATATGGGGCACCCCAAACAAAGATACTGGATTATGTTTTAGCGCTGGAACATTCGGTGAAAAAGCTTAATCCGATGCTAATTTATATCAATCAGGATAACGTTGACTACTCCTTTAAAAAAGCGATTAAAGAACGGCCGAAAAGCTGGTCTGAGGGCTTTATTAATTATTATACGCAGCAAGGATATGGAAAGCAGAATCATCTAAGCGGGGAAGAGGGAACAATAAAGGTTTTACAAGCAAGGAGACAGGCTGAAGAAGAAATCCTGAAAAAACTGTCAATCCGAAAGACCATTATCAATAACTCTGCCTATGATGAGCATTCCCACAAAACCGCTTTAGAGAATTTCCTGATCAATTACCCTGTAAGGAAAGGAAAGGATTAAATGACGCATCAGGAAAATTGTCCTTTTTGCTATCCGCACAAGGACCCTCACCAGAATATCATTTTTGAAAATCGGACCTGTTATTTTCTTCAGCACGATAAAGAACAGGACGTTTTGGAGGGCTGTGGAGTCATTGTGCCAAAAGCTCATCATTCAGATGCCTTTCACTTAACGGCTGAAGAATGGAAGGATACATATGAACTTCTTCAAAAAGCCAAGGGTTATTTGGATAAAAAGTATGCATCCGATGGATACACTCTTGGATGGAATGTTGGTGAAGCTTCCAATCAATCCATTCTGCACAGCCATCTGCACGTTATACCCAGATATAATGATGAACCACACGCGGGAAAAGGGCTCAGACATTGGCTGAAGCAGCCTGATAATAAAAGATGAAAAAACACACAGCATGACTGTGTGTTTTTCAAGTTACTGTATTTTCGGAGGATTGCTCTTGACTTCAAGTACATCCAGCAGAAACACAAACACCGGTATACCGACAATCAATCCCCAAACACCGAAGAAATGCTCTGAGAAAATCAGGACGATGAACGTATAAAATACTGGCAAATCCGTTTTGGAAGACATAAGCTTCGGGTTTAAAATATAGGCTTCAATCGCATGGATCACCATAATTAACAGGAGGATATAAAACACCTGGATGAAGCCGCCTAGTGAATAGGCAATTGTACATAAAGGAACCAGGGAAATAATCACGCCTGCCACCGGGATCAGACCAAGAAGGAAAATAAGTATAGACAAGCCCATCAGGTGAGGGAAGTCCATGATCCAGAGGGCAAGTGTTGTCAGGATACAATTCACTGTGGCAATGACCACCTGAGCTTCAATTACCTTTCCAAATGTTTGCACAAACTTACTTCCAAAATAGGAAATCTCATTATAAAATGCAGCCATTTTGCTGTATTTGAACTTTAAAGTAAACTCCATAAGTTTAGGCTTTTCAAGCAGGAAGAACAAACTAAGGATAAGCGACAGCAATACTTGAATCGCAATATGACTAATATCGGAAAAATATTGAAGCAGGAACGCAAAGCCCTGTTCGAGATACTTCGTAATTTCATTTCTTTCAAGCATTTGTACAATGTAAGTGATAACAAGATTGTCATGTTTCTGAGTATAAAAGCTTTCAACCTGCTTAAACAGCTGAGAAATTTCATTTACTATTAAAGGAAGATATTTAATAATCCCGATAGAAAGCAGGCCAATAATTCCTATATAAAGGGTTACGACTGTCAGTTTTCTATTCAGTTTAAATCTCGATAGAACCAGTTTCACGAGCCTATCCATCAAGAAGGAAAAAATAAAAGTTATCAGGATTAAATTAATCATGCTTCTCGACAGGTAAAGAGCCAGAACTATAATTCCAAAAATGATGAATCGTTTAAAGCCGTTATTATTAAATAGTGATTTAATCGTTTCCAATTCTATTCCTCCACACTTTAGTAAGTTTCTTCAGGGTTCCATTAAATGCGGAGATAATTACTCTGAAACATGTAGGGTGTCATGTATTCATTGCTTCTATGGAATGCAGCAGATGTAAGAGGCTGAAAATACATGCGCCGTACTTTAAAATTGGTTGTTTTGGCAGTAGTTTTTACTGCAGTTACCAGTGTACTGCAAAAAGCAGGGTTTTTCAGAGCTGGTGAATCGATCACAATGGCATCTCTTCCCAGGTCATTGAAATCTATCTGCTCCTGGCTTTGCTGCACTGAAGGAATCAAACCGGATAAAAGCAGGAAAATGCTGATAAATATGTGAGCCAACTTGTTCATCCTCTTATTTTCAATATATTTATTATTTTATAATACTTTTACATTTAATTATATATCTATTTACATTCGAAATAAAAAAATTTGTTCCGGAGAAAGGATGAAGGTATTGAATACAAAATACGCAGTCATTACCGGCTGTTCAAGCGGATTTGGAATATTAATGGCCATTGAGCTGGCAAAGAACGGTTTTCATGTACTAGCCACCATGAGGAAACTGGATAAAAGCAAAATATTAATGGAGAAAGCTGATAAAGAGGGAGCACTTGCTCAGATTTCCATTCACGAATTGGATATCACTTCTTCAGCTTCTATTGAAAATTTTAAAAGCCTGCTGCTCCAATTGCCTTCTGTTGATATATTAATCAATAATGCAGGCTACGCAGGAGCAGGATTTGCTGAAGAAATCCCGCTGGATGAGTATAGAGAACAGTTTGAAACAAATGTCTTTGGAACCATCGCCGTAACCCAGGCAGTTCTGCCATTTATGCGGGAACAGGGATCGGGAACCATCATAAATATCAGCTCCATCAGCGGAAGAGTCGGTTTTCCGGGCTTATCGCCATATGCCGCTTCGAAATTTGCAGTAGAGGGCTGGAGTGAATCACTTAGGCTTGAAGTCAAGCCATTTGGAGTAAATGTGGTGCTTATTGAGCCAGGATCTTTCAGGACAGGCATTTGGACAACAGGGAAAAAGATCGCGGAACCCTCATTGAAAAACGACTCGCCTTATTACCCGTATATGACAAAAATACAGAAGTACCTTGAACAAGGAGAGCCCTTTTACGAAGATCCAATGATCGTTGCAAAAAAAGCAGTGGACATTATCCGGGAAAAAGAACCTGCTCTCAGATACCCGGTAGGTAAGGGAGTCCGAACAAGAATACGCCTGAAACACCTTCTGACGTGGAAAGCGTGGGAGAAAGTCATATTCAAGACACTATATAAAGATTAATATTATTTTCATTTTTTCATACCGATTAAAGGACAAAAAGGTTTCAAAATTTTCCTTTTTTTCTTCTTTTTTCTTAAGTCCCCAATCTCTGATTAAATTTCTTGCATCTAGAGAAAATAAGAAAACTAATCTTTGATCGTCTGGGGGACTCGGAATGAAAAAGGGAATGAAAAAATATACGATCACGCTGTTATCATTCATAGCCCTGCTGCTTGTGTGGAACCAGACGGAAGCTGAAGTTTCAGGACCGCCAACTATCCATCTGCGCGTGATGGAAACAACTGATTTACATGGAAATATGATTGGGTATGATTATGAACACCGCAGGAAAACAGTGGAGTTTGGGCTTTCCAGGACGGCCAGCCTGATTAAACAGGCAAGAAATGAGTCCCCTAACTCCCTTTTATTCGATAACGGGGACATTCTTGAAGGCAACGGGCTTGATGAATATGCCTATAGAAGCCATCCTCTGGATATGGCTAATGTCCATCCTGTTTTTAAGGCCATGAATACGCTGCTTTATGATGCTGCAACAGTGGGAAATCATGAATTTAATTATGGAATTGATTTTATGGAAGAAAGCCTGAGGGGAGCCAACTTTCCTTATGTGAATGCCAATATCTATGTGGAAGACAGCAATCAGCTTGAGGAAGATGACCTCAATTATTTTAATCCCTACACCATTATAGAAAAAGAAGTGACAGATACAACGGGAGAAAAGCATCGGCTGAATGTCGGAGTCATCGGCTTTATTACTCCAATTGTTGCGGAGTGGAATAAAGAGTATTTTCGCGGGAACCTTAAAGTGAAAAATATAAAAGAAACGGCAGAGCACTTTATTCCTATAATGAAAAGCAAAGGGGCGGATATCATTGTGGCCCTTGCCCATACCGGCCTCCAATCCGATAGAGGCCTGGAGGAAAAAAAGGGCAATTCAGTTCAGGCACTCAGCAAAGTTCAAGGAATAGATGCCATTTTATTCGGACACAGCCACTCTGTTTTCCCTGTCAAAGATGAGCTGCAAAAGGTGCCGGGAATCGACTTGAAGACAGGGACCATAAATGGAACAGCTGCTGTTCAGGCTGGCTACTGGGGCAATCATCTCGGCCTAATCGATTTGAAAATAGTCTTTGAGGATGGAGAATGGAAAGTAAAAAGCAGTCTATCCTCCATCAGGCCTGTTTACAGGACTATCAAAAGTAAAAAGAAGGAAGTCATCCCGGGGGACCCGTTAATAGAGCAGATTATGAAAAAGGATCACCAGGATGCATTGGATTTTTTAAAACATAAAAAGTAAAAGGCGCCCAATGGACGCCTTTTTCCTATAAAACCGAAAACTCTTCATTTTTTAAATCAGTAATAAACATATGTCCCGGTGCATGTGTAATCATAATCTCCGGCTTCACATGCATGGCAACTGCCTGAGGAGTGACGCCACAGGCCCAAAAGACCGGTACCTCTCCATCTTTAATCGTCACGGCATCGCCAAAATCGGGCTGATGTATATTGTTTATGCCGATTGCTTCAGGGCTGCCGATATGGACAGGCGCCCCATGGACAGAAGGGAAGCGGCTTGTCACCTGGACAGCCCGAATGGCTTCCTTCTCTGTCATCGGCCGCATACTCACGACCATTGGCCCTTCAAACCGGCCTGCTTTTACACACTCAATATTGGTTTTATACATTGGAACATTCCGATTTTCCTCAATATGGCGGATAGGGATATTGTTTTTCAGCAATGCTTCTTCAAATGTAAAGCTGCAGCCGATCAGAAATGCCACCATATCATCATCCCAATAAGAAGTGATGTCTGAAAGCTCCTCTGAGAGAACACCGTTTTTATAAATCCTGTATTTGGGCAAATCGGTTCTGATATCAGCATTTGGAGCTGAGAGCATCGGGACAGGAGATCCAGGTTCCGTCACATCGATGATTGGGCATGATTTTGGATTCCTTTGACTGAAAAGGAGAAACTCAAAAGCAAGATCCTTTGGCATTATGGCAAGATTGGCCTGAATGAAGCCGTTTGCCATTCCTGCTGTCGGCTTCTCCCATACCTTGCTGCGGATTAATTTCCGCGCCTCATTGGGATTCAATAGAGAAGGGGAGTTCATAACAAGATCTCCTTTCATGCTTATTTAAATAGCTCAGGGATTCCATTGATTAATGAGTAAACCCCCATGTAAGACATGGCAATCACGATAATGACTCCGAATAGAGTCATCCAGAGCGGATGCTTATAATCGCCGACAATTTTGGTTTTATAGGCAGCAATCAGCATGACACCTAATGCGATCGGCAGGATGAGACCGTTTAACGAACCTACTAAAACCAGTATTTTTACCGGCTTTCCAATTAAAACAAAGACAAATGTAGAAACGGCAATAAAACCGACAATCACCCATTTATGATATTTTTCAATAGAAGGGCTCAATGTGCGAATAAATGAGACTGAGGTATAGGCTGCACCCACTACAGAAGTAATGGCGGCTGCCCACATAACGACCCCAAACATCTTATATCCAATATTGCCCGCAGCCAGCTGGAAGACAGAAGCTGGCGGGTTGGATGGGTCGAGTGCCACCCCCTGTGACACTACACCAAGTGCTGCAAGGAAAAGGAAGATACGCATAATGGAAGCAATCCCGATTGCACTCACAGAGCTCTTTGTGACTTCAGGAAGAGCTTCTTTTCCTTTGACACCTGCATCAATCAGGCGATGGCCGCCGGCAAAAGTGATATAGCCGCCGACCGTACCGCCGACAAGTGTAATAATGGCCAGGATATCAATTTTATCCGGAACAAACGTTTTGACGACAGCTTCACCAACAGGAGGCTGTGCCGTGAACATGACATAAAGAGTAAGCCCAATCATGACAAATCCTAAAATCTGTGTGAAGCGGTCCATTAATTTTCCCGCTTCTTTTACAAGAAAAATGCCAATCGCCAAAATTCCGCTTAAAAGGGCGCCTAATTCAGGCGAAATGCCGAATATAACATTAGTACCTAAGCCGGCACCTGCAATATTCCCGATATTAAAAGCCAATCCGCCCATGACAATCAGGGCAGCAAGGAAATACCCGAGGCCCGGGAGAACATCATTGGCAATATCCTGTGCGCGTTTTTCAGACACAGCGATGATGCGCCAGATATTCATCTGTGCACCAATATCAATAATAATAGAGATTAAAATGACAAACCCGAAGCTCGCAAGCAGGGTTTCTGTAAAAACGGTCGTCTGAGTCAGGAAGCCTGGTCCAATGGCAGAGGTAGCCATAAGGAAAGCAGCGCCAAGCAACAGACTGGCATTAGATTGCTTTTTCATTCATTTTCCCCCAATAGTTCAATTAATGGTTATTTTATTATGCTGTTCGCGCTGAAGATGGTGATTAGTGCCGTTTGAGCTGCCTAATCCGGCATGAATGGTACTATTACACCATAAATGCGATCCGCGCTTAACAAGTCACCAATTTTTCATTAACCCCATCTATACCAGTTTTATTTCAAAAACTCACTGATTTTTGCCACCTGGATACCAGCTTCATTCAATGCCTTCGGAATATACTGGGCAAATTCAAGAGCACTTTCCCCGTCACCGTGGATGCAGATCGTATTGGCCTCAATGGAAACATCAGTGCCTTGTACAGAGTGAACTTTTCCTTCCTTGACCATGCGGATTACCTGATTAGCAGCAGCGCTGTGATCTGTAATCAGTGCATTGCTTTCCCGTCTTGACGTAAGCGATCCGTCCTCCTGGTAGGTCCGGTCCGAAAACACTTCATTGGCAGAACGGAGGCCAATTTTCCTGCCGGCTTTAACCAATTCGCCCCCTGAGAGACCGAACAGAATCAGTTCTGGGTCCACTTTGTAAACAGCTTCTGCGATTGCTTCCGATAATGTTGCGCTTTTTGAGGCCATGTTGAACAGTGCGCCGTGCGGTTTAACATGCTGAAGCTTACCGCCTTCTGATTTAACAAAAGCATATAAAGCGCCAATTTGGTAAACTACCAGGTCATAGGCTTCCTGAGGTGTAATACTAATATCCCTGCGGCCGAACCCGTGCAGGTCCTGGAGTCCCGGATGGACACCCAGGCCAACATTTTTCTCAAGCGCCAATCTGACTGTTTTTCGCATAGTCGCCGGGTCTCCGGCATGGAAGCCGCAGGCGATATTGGCTGAGGTGATGTGGTCCAGGATTTCCTCATCGCGTCCCATCTTGTAGGAACCAAAGCTTTCTCCCATATCACAGTTAATGTCTACAATGTGCATGTTAATTTCCTCCTCTGGTTTTTAAAGATATCCCTTGTTTTAATTCCTTTAATTTCAGTTCTCTCTTTATGAGTAACTGCTGCGCCTGTCCATTTGATATTTCTTTAAACCGTAAGGCGTCCCCGGGTTTAGCCTGCGCCAGAAGGGGAAGATCGACAGCCGCAACCTGTCCAATTTTCGGATAACCGCCGGTTGTCTGCCTGTCAGCAAGCAGGACAATCGGATTCCCATCCGGCGGAACCTGAATGGAACCGAAATTAACAGCCTCAGAAATTTGTTCAGCATGCTCTGACAGCGCGAGGGAAGTACCCTTCAATCTGTATCCCATCCTGTCCGATTGGGCGGTCACCTCAAATGCGTGATTAAAAAGCTGAATCCTGCTTTCATGGGTAAATAAATCAAATTGACGTCCCCTGGTAATCCTGATTTCCGGATTCCCTATAGTTTCCGGAATGAGTTTTGAAGCAATGCCCCAGTCGTTTTCCACAAAAGTTTTATCATGGAGCTGCTTAGACAAATAGTCCTCCATTTTCAAAGACTGGAGGGAAGGTTTGCCGGTCTCCAGCACATCTCCAGCCTTTAATGCTCTGCCTTTGAAGCCTCCAATACCAGCGCGGAGGTAGGTGGATCTACTGTTCATTACTTCCGGAACGGAAAAGCCGCCGGAAACAGCCAGATAGGCCCGGCACCCTTTTTGACATCCCCCGAATTTAAGTTCACTGCCTTTTTTCACAAAAATGGACCGCCATGTCCGAATAGGCTGGCCATTGATCAAAGGGGAAAGGTCTCCGCCGCAGATTGAAATTAACGTGGCTTCTTCAAATGTCAGGGTTGGGCCCATCATTGTTATTTCCAAGGCAGGATCATTTTCCTCATTTCCGGACAGCAGATTGGCCATCCGATGCGAAAAAGGATCCATGGCTCCGCTGGCTATGACGCCAAACTTCTGATAGCCGGTTCTCCCCAGATCCTGGATGCTTGAAAGGAGTCCAGGCTTTAACACTTTAATCATTGATCCCTCTCCTCCCAATGATGGTATTCTTCCAGACTGATTGGCTTGAATTTAATTTTATCGCCAGCTTTTAACAAGGTGGGGGATTCATCCAATGGGCGAAACAGCTGAACAGGAGTGCGGCCGATCAGCTGCCAGCCTCCTGGCGTCTCGATCGGGTAAATCCCGGTCTGCATCCCGGCAATCCCAACTGTACGCTCGGGAATTTTTAACCGTGGTGTATCCCGTCTTGGTGCGGCAATTTGTTCTGACATTCCGCCGATAAAAGGAAACCCTGGCGCAAAGCCGATCATATAGACCAGATAGCTGCCTGAAGAGTGAATGTCTATTACTTCATCAGGGGTAAGTCCGTTATGTTCGGCAACATAATCAAGATCAGGGCCGAATTCTCCTCCATAGCAAACCGGTATTTCGACAACTCTTGCTTCCATTGCCTTATTTTCACCCAGCTCTTCCATAAGCGGTTTTATGAGAGAACATATGTAGTCAAGTGGAAGTTCTCCATTTGAATGCTGATAGATCTCAAATGGATTATAAAAAACAGTAACGGTCGTGTAAGCTGGTATGTATTCTATCATCCATTCTGGAGGATGTTTCTCGAGAAAGGCTGTCAGTGTCTGCACTTTTTGATGTGCATCCTCACAGATTTCGTTCCCAAGTTCAATTAGAACAGCATTGTCTCCTAAAGGATGTACAGTGTATAGCATTATTTCACCTGCTTTCGAAATAAATGTAAGGAACTGAAGGTTGTAAAAATATTATTTAATAATAATAAAAATCCATTTTCACCGAAACGAAATACACATATTATTCTTTTCGAAAATAAGGGAAATCTATATTTATTCACGTTAAGACGTAAAAAAATATTAGTAAACTTATATATTTATGCAACGTCTTCAGCTAAACAATATAATATCATATAATAGATTGAAAATTCTATTTGTGCAAATTATTCTGCCGGAAGGCGAACCAGAATCTTCATAGTTTATTTTGTTCTCTAATATGGGAATAAAGTAGGGACATTATGAATTAGGGAGAGATTATTGTGGGTACAGAAATAAAAATGAACTTATCAGAAAGATTCGAGGCTGCCTTTAACCGCATTCACAAGGCCTTGAAACAATCTGCTAAACAAGCCCGAACAGACAGATTTTACAAGCTGATTGAAATACAGAAAAACCATTCGCTGATTCGATTATATGAGGATGATTTACATCAGTTTGCCAAACTGAGAAATGCTATTGTACATGAAAAAATTGATCTGGATTATTATATAGCAGAACCTCACCTTGAAACGGTGGAAAAAATTGAACTGATTGCCGGCCATTTTGAAAAGCCCAAAACCGCGATGTCGATTGCTGCCACACCCGTATTTTATTTTTATGAAGATGGCAAGCTTTCAGATGTACTGGCCATTATCAATAAATTTTCGCATTCCCAGTTCCCCATTTATTCGCGCGAAGAGGAATATTCCTGGCTGCTAACATCGGCAGATATCGTAAAATGGATGGCTGAGCATTTTACGGAAGAAACGATTCAGCTGAAAAAGGTGAAAATCAAAGAGCTTTTCAACAAGAAATCGAAGCACCAAATAGCCTTTGCCGCACCGAATACTTCCATTTTCGATTTGGAGGATATGTTTGAGGAGAGCAGAAATAAAAATGAAAAGCTTGAAGGAATCATTGTAACCGAGAATGGAAAGCCGACTGAAAAACCAAAAGGCATCATTACAGCCTGGGACCTGCTGGAGGCAGATTCAGAAAATTAATCTTTTTCATGATTTAGAATTATAAAACTTTTTATCTCATTATAAGTAACATCTTCTAAAACTCCGGTAAAGATGATAATATAAACTGATAGTTCAATAGAAAATCCGTGTACACGGTAGAGGTTCTAGCTACCCTCTTTAAAAAACTAAGGAAAACAGGTCTGCTTTCTTAGTGGTCCTGTTTTTCTATGTTAAAGGAGAATTTTTTTATGAAAAATGATAAAGCGCTCGTTGTTTTCAGCGGCGGCCAGGACAGTACAACCTGCTTATTCTGGGCAAAAGAACGTTTTGCCGAGGTGGAAGCAGTCACTTTTAATTATAATCAGCGGCATAAGCTTGAAATTGAATGTGCCCAGCATATAGCAAAAGATCTGGATATCAGGCATCATATCCTTGATATGTCCCTTTTGAATCAGCTTGCCCCAAATGCACTGACCCGTGATGATATCGAAGTAAAGGATGGAGAGAAGGGCGAACTACCATCCACATTTGTACCCGGGAGAAACCTTTTATTCCTGTCCTTTGCCGGTGTGCTTGCGAGTCAAATCAATGCAAGGCATATTATTACAGGGGTGTGCGAGACAGATTTCAGCGGCTACCCTGATTGCCGGGATATGTTTATAAAATCACTTAATGTCACACTGAACCTGTCGATGGATGGGCAGTTTGTGATCCATACGCCTTTAATGTGGCTTAATAAAGCTGAGACATGGAAGCTTGCAGATGACTTGGATGCCCTTGAGTATGTGCGTAAAAATACGCTGACATGCTACAACGGCATTCCGGCAGATGGCTGCGGTGAGTGTCCTGCCTGCCATTTAAGACAAAAGGGCCTTGAAGAATACCTCAGCGAAAAGGGGGAGCTTTAAGCCATGTACGGTTTCAGGATTGTTGAAAAACTTCAGAAGATTAATGAAGACATTAAGCCGGATCAGCTGAAATACCACCATAAGCGTGTAATGGTCAGCAAGGAATTCACTTTTGATTCAGCCCATCATCTCCATTGCTATGAAGGCAAATGCAAAAACCTGCACGGCCACACCTATAAGGTGATTTTTGGCATAAGCGGATTCGTGGATGACAGAGGGTTAATGATTGACTTCGGCGACATAAAAGAAATCTGGAAAAATGAGATTGAGATATACCTTGACCATAAGTACCTCAATGAAACGCTGCCACCTATGAATACGACAGCCGAGAATATGGTTGTCTGGATTTATGAAAAAATGACAGAAAGCCTGCAAAACAGAAAAGAGCAATATGACGGAGCAAGAGTTGAATTTGTGCGCCTTTTTGAAACTCCTACAAGCTATGCGGAAGCCAGAAGGGAGTGGATGGAGGTTGAGTAAAATTCCTGTTCTGGAAATCTTCGGGCCGACCATTCAGGGGGAAGGAATGGTGATCGGCCAGAAAACGATGTTCGTCCGAACAGCTGGATGTGATTATTCCTGCAGCTGGTGTGATTCCTCTTTTACCTGGGATGGCAGTGCGAAGGACAGCATCCGCCAGATGGAACCGGATGAAATTTGGAAGGAGCTTAAAGAACTCGGCGGGGATGGATTTTCTTTCGTAACCATCTCAGGCGGCAATCCGGCTCTTCTGAAAAATTTAGGTGAATTTATTTCTCTGCTAAAAGCTGAACGAATTAAGCTCTGCCTCGAAACACAGGGAAGCCGCTGGCAGGATTGGTTTTATGAAATTGATGAACTGACCTTGTCCCCAAAGCCGCCGAGTTCAGGCATGAATACGGACTTTGAAGTGCTTGATCTGATCGTGAATAAACTGCAGACCAGCAGAAGGGTAGATCAGCAGTTCTCTCTGAAGATCGTTGTTTTTGATGATGCGGATTATGAATATGCAAAAGACGTTCATAAGCGCTATCAGGGGGTTCCGTTTTATCTGCAGGTTGGGAATGATGATACGGTAACAGCAGATGACCGGGATTTACTCCAAAGACTCCTGGATAAATATGACTGGCTTATTGAAAAAACGATTCATGACAATGAGCTGACAGATGTGAAAGTACTTCCGCAGCTGCATACCTATGTATGGGGCAATAAGCGGGGAGTATAGCAGACGTAATCCCGCATACAAAATGCGGGGTTATTTTTGTATAGTAATTGCAATATATGACAGATTTCGTGCAATATATGATATTATACGTTTAAACTTAACAAGGCATACGTGCTGTAAATTTCTATAGATAGGGAGAGTTAGATGACAGATAACACCATTATCCGTTTTAATTCGGTGACAAAAAGATATGATAATGACCCGCCAGTTTTAGAAGATGTCAGCTTTGAAATTGAACGCGGGAAGTTCTATACCCTGTTAGGGCCATCGGGCTGCGGGAAAACGACGATATTGCGGCTGATTGCCGGCTTTACTGAACCGTCTGAAGGGGATATTTATTTTAATGGGAAAATCATTAATCATGTTCCTGCAAACAAAAGACAAGTAAACACGGTTTTCCAGGATTATGCCCTGTTTCCGCATCTGAACGTATTTGAAAATATTGCATTCGGCTTAAAAATCAAAAAGATGAAGAAAGCGGAGATTGAGAAAAAAGTAAAAGAAGCACTGAAGTTTGTAAACCTTGAAGGCTATGAAAACCGGGAAATTAGAGAAATGTCAGGAGGGCAGCGCCAGCGTGTTGCCATCGCAAGAGCCATTGTCAATGAGCCTGAGGTCATTCTCCTGGATGAGCCCCTATCCGCACTTGACCTGAAGCTGCGGACCGAAATGCAGTATGAGCTTAGGGAGCTGCAGAGGAATCTTGGCATCACGTTTATATTCGTTACACATGATCAGGAGGAAGCACTGGCCATGTCAGATGAAATCTTCGTGCTTAACAGCGGAAGCATTGAGCAGAGCGGCACTCCTACTGATATTTATGACGAGCCGATCAATCGCTTTGTAGCTGATTTTATTGGTGAATCCAATATTGTTGCCGGAACGATGATCAAGGATTATCAGGTCCAGTTTGCCGGGAAGTTATTTGAGTGTGTTGACGGAGGCTTTGAGCCCAATGAAGAGGTTGAGATCGTGATCCGGCCTGAAGATCTCGCTATTACAGCCCCGGATGATGGGAAGCTGAAGGTTAAAGTTGACTCCCAGCTATTCAGGGGAGTGCATTATGAGATCAGCTGCTATGACAGCGATGGAAATGAATGGCTCGTCCACTCAACCAAAAAGGCGACCGTTCGGGATCAAATTGGTCTGTATTTCGACCCTGAAGCGATTCATGTCATGAGACATGGTGAAACCGAAGAGGAATTTGATAAGCGATTAGAAGCTTATGAAGAGGGAAGCCATGAGAACTAATTCCCGCAATTTTTATTTGATACCTTATGTGCTTTGGATTGCCCTCTTTGTTGTAACACCATTGCTTCTAGTTCTGTATTATTCATTCTTTGATATTGAAGGGCATTTCACATTTGAGAATTATCGGAAATTCTTTACGCCCGTGTATTTAAAAATGACCCTAAGCTCCTTTTGGTACGCCTTTTTAATTACGTTTTTTTCATTGCTGATCGCTTATCCGACTGCCTACTTGCTTACAAAAACAAAGCATAAGCAGCTATGGCTGTTATTGATCATCCTGCCATCCTGGATTAATCTGCTTTTGAAAGCCTATGCTTTCCTTGGAATCTTCGGGACATATGGCGCTGCGAATAGCTTTCTGGAAGCGGTGGGAATCGGCGGAAGACAAATCCTGTTTACGGATTTCAGCTTTATTTTTGTGTCGGTCTATATTTTTCTTCCTTTTATGATATTGCCAATATTTAATTCTTTGGATGAATTGAATCCAACGCTTTTGGATGCTTCCAATGATCTGGGCGGGTCTTCCTGGGTAACATTCAAGCGTGTTATCTTTCCATTGACACTGGATGGCGTGAAAGCAGGATGCCAGATTGTCTTTATCCCTGCTTTATCATTATTCATGCTGACAAGACTGATTGCAGGAAACCGTGTCATCACTCTTGGAACCGCCATTGAGCAGCACTTTCTTGTAACACAGGATTGGGGAATGGGCTCTACCATTGCCGTCTTCCTGATTATTGCCATGGTGCTCATTATGGTGCTGACAGGCAGAAGAAAGCGGGGGATCCTATAAATGAAAAATAACAGGAAATGGCCGGCAGTTTATTTGGCTCTTATCTTTATCATCCTGTACGCCCCGATCTTTTACTTAATATTTTATTCCTTCAACAGCGGAGGAACCATGTATCAGTTCGAAGGATTTACTTTGGATTGGTATCGGGAGCTGTTTGCGGATACCCGATTGCTCATTATTGTCCTGAACACTGTGATTATTGCTCTTTTATCTGCAGCGATATCCACCATCATTGGAGTGGCCGGGGCACTTGCAATTGCTTATGCACGAAAACGAAAAGTAAAAAACACGCTGCTATCACTGAATAATGTGCTGATTGTCAGTCCGGATGTCATTATTGGCGCGTCGTTTTTAATTCTCTTTACGATGATCGGTCTTAAGCTTGGGTTTGTATCTGTTTTACTGGCACACATTGCCTTCAGTGTTCCGATTGTCGTCCTGATGGTTTTGCCTAAGATTGAAGAAATGAGCACATCGATGATTTATGCTGCTATGGATCTTGGGGCCAGCAGATTGGATGTACTGACTAAGGTCATACTCCCTTATATCACTCCTGGAGTTTTCGCAGGCTTTTTTATGGCCCTGACCTATTCCCTGGATGATTTTGCCGTCACTTTCTTTGTTACAGGCAATGGCTTTACCACTTTGTCTGTTGAGATTTATTCTCTGGCAAGAAGGGGAGTTTCATTAAATATCAATGCTTTATCCGCTTTGCTTTTCCTATTTACTATCATTCTGGTTACAGGCTATTACTTTATTACAAAGCTCAATGAGAAGCCGAATGGAATGGGGGTAAGGCAATGAAGAAGCTTATTCAGGCACTCGCCGCCGTATTAATCGTTTCATTCGCCTTGTTGTACATCGTTTCCGGGCTGAATACCTCCCAGGGCTACACAAGCGGCAATACATTGACCATTTTTAACTGGGGCGATTATATTGATGCAGAACTGGTGGATAAGTTCGAACAGGAAACAGGCATTAAAGTCATCTATGAAACATTCGATTCCAATGAAGCGATGATGACAAAAATTGAACAGGGCGGCACTGCCTATGATATTGCAGTCCCATCAGAATATGCGATTGAAAAAATGAAAGAGGAAGACCTGCTGCTGCCGGTTGATCATTCTAAAATTCCGAACCTGAAATATATTGATCAGCGTTTTATTGACCTGCCTTTTGATCCCGGAAATGCATATTCGATTCCCTATTTTTGGGGCACAGTTGGCATTCTTTATAACACCGATATTTTGGGTGATAAAAAAATCACAAGCTGGAATGATCTGTGGGATCCTGAGTTAAAGAACCAGATCCTTCTGATTGATGGGGCAAGGGAAGTAATGGGTATGGGACTAAACAGTCTTCATTATTCTCTTAATGACAAAGATAAAAGCCATTTGATCGATGCAAAAGAAAAACTCGATCGCCTTACACCTAACATTAAGGCCATTGTGGGTGATGAAATCAGAATGCTGATGGAAAATGATGAAGCCGGCATTGGCGTTGTTTGGTCCGGTACGGCACAGGAGCTCATGTGGGAGAAGGATAATCTTGAATATGTAGTTCCGGAAGAAGGCTCCAATCTCTGGTTTGATAATATGGTCATCCCTAAGACTGCCAAAAATCCGGAAGCGGCCCACCAGTTCATGAATTTCATGCTTGACCCGGAAAATGCGGCTCAAAATACAGAATACGTCGGATATTCAACGCCAAATAAAGAGGCAC
Source organism: Bacillus sp. 7894-2 (assembly GCF_002272225.1). NCBI lineage: Bacteria > Bacillati > Bacillota > Bacilli > Caryophanales > Bacillaceae > Bacillus > Bacillus sp. 7894-2. The sequence continues at coordinate 37,194 of NZ_NPDG01000015.1, read as the reverse complement.
TGAACTATATGGACGAAGAAACAATCTCAGACGAACGCTTTTATCCTGATGAAGAAATGACAGCACGGCTGGAGGTTTATGAGAACCTCGGAAAAAGGATGCTTTCATATTATAATGAGCTCTTCCTTGAGTTTAAAATGCATAAGAAATAGGGAACTGCCAGGCTTCATTCCTGGCAGTTTTTGTATTGGAACTGATTCATGGATCTAGGGAATGCTAGCGCAAAGGAGGATGGAAAAATGAAAAGATACTTCAGCATATTTGTATTGATTTTTTCATTCGGAAGTGTGGGAACTCCCATAAGTGCTGCTTCCCAAAAACCTGAGTTGGCCATTGTCATTGACGATCTTGGGAACAATATGAAGGGAACAAAAGAAATGATGGAACTGCCGGTGACCTTGACAGCTGCCATCATGCCCTTCATGCCAACGACAAAAGAAGATGCAGAATTGGCAAATAAAAATGGGCATGAAGTCATCATTCATATGCCGATGGAGCCGAAAAGAGGAAAAAGCAGCTGGCTTGGTCCGGGGGCCATCACAACAGATTTAACAGATGAAGAAATCCGCAGCAGAGTAGAGAGCGCCATTAAAGAAGTGCCCCATGCGGTCGGCATGAATCATCATATGGGTTCAAGTGCCACTGAAAATGAACGGGTCATGAGAGTTGTCCTTGAAGTATGTAAAGAACATGGTTTATTTTATCTTGACAGCAAAACAACCGGAAAAAGCGTCGTCGGCAAGCTGGCAAATGAAATAGGTGTCCCTTATGTCGAAAACAATATTTTCTTCGATGATATTTACACGACAGCACATATCACAAAACAGGCAGACAGACTTGCTGAAAAGCTTGTGAAAAACGAACGCATCATCGCAATCGGCCATGTCGGCATCACAGGTACAAAGATGGTTAGTGTGCTAAAAGAGTATATACCTGTATATAAAGAAAAAGCTCAAATTGTGCCGCTGTCAGAACTGATTCCAGGCTACGAACTGATTGATGACGGACCTTAAAAATAAAAGCTGCAACCCCTAAACGGTTTGCAGCTTTAATGGCGTGTGTGAAAGTGGTCTAGTGGTGGTATAGGTACCTGTCACCTATACAGGTGGCCGCCCACATTCCGGTCTGGTTAGTCCCGCAACGATGGCGTTTAGAAGAGGTGGGCGACCGTGAATATAGTATATGCAAAGACGGTGAAAGGATGCAGATACTTCTTATGAAAAATACGGGTATTTGAAAAACTTTCAGGAGTAAAATAACTATCCATTGCAAAACATAACAATGTCAGTATTTCAGCAATTAAGGCATTATCTTGAGTATAAAGGGGTATGTAAGGAATAAATCAAAAGGGAAGGGGTGACCTGTATGCTTTGGACCTTAGCAGGTATTCTGCTTGTATTATGGATTCTCGGATTAATATTTAAAGTAGCTGGAGGCATTATTCATATTCTGCTGGTAATAGCAGCGATCATCATTGTGGTTAACTTTATTAGAGGAAGAGCATCAGGCAGGGGGTAACAGGAAAAGCCTTCATAAGGTATGGAGGCTTCCAAGATTAGTTTACATAACATTATTATATAAAACTAATAAAAGACCAAATAAAACCGGCCCTATGAGAAGGGGCCGATTCCGATCATGCTATAACCAATTCTGCCTTCAATTCTCCAGCAAGCTCCTGGACTTCGCTGCCTTCCAATGTTTCTTTTTCCAGAAGGGCTTCTACCAGTTTCTCAAATTGAGGCTGATGATTGGCGATAATCAATTCGCATCTTTCTAATGCTTTTTGGAATAGATCCTGCATTTTAGCTTCTTTTTGTCCTTTGTTGAAAGTAAGCTCGAAGCCGTTATCAAGTAACCCTGTATCAACCATTTGCTCTATGATATGCTTCGCTTGTTTAACATCACCGCTCACCCCAATGCTGTGCTCGCCAAGAATCATTCGTTCTGATACACCGCCGGCGAGTATCATCGCGACCTGGTCAAGCAATTCACTTGTTGTCGATAAGTGAAGTTCTTTTTGAATAGGAGCTACATACCCAAGGGCTTCGCCACGCGGAATGATGGTTGCTTTCCGGACGGAACCCGGTTTTGTTAAGGCAGCCACTAAGGCATGGCCTGCTTCATGGATTGCAACCCGCTGCTTCGTTCCGGCATCTTGCAATGCACGTGTGGTCGTTCCCAAAATGGTACGGTCCAGAGCGTAATCCAAATCTTCTTTTGAAATAATTTCCTGGCCGTTTCGGACTGCTCTGCGGCTTGCCGTTTCGAAAAGGGAATGAAGATCTGCGCCTGAAAATCCGGAAGTGCTTTCTGCAAGATCGCCCAGAGTTGTCATAACATCTTCAGCCAGCAATCTATTTCTCGTATGGATATTGATGATCTCTCTCCGACCCTTTGTATCTGGAAGAGGGACATTGAAAGAGAAGTCAATTCGTCCAGGACGCAGGAATGCTTCGTCGAGCATATCCTTCCGGTTTGTGGCGGCAATAAATAATATTCCATCATTGGAATGTCCGCCGTCAAGCTGGACCAGCAGTTCAGTTAATGTTTTTTCACTTTCTTCTCCGCCATGCTGCTTTCTTCGTCCTGCAAGTGCATCTACTTCGTCAATGAAGACGACAGCAGGAGCATGCTTTCTGGCATTCTGGAAAAGGTTTCTGACACGGGATGCACCAACACCTACGAATAATTCATTAAACCCGGAACCGCTTGTTGAGAAGAAAGTTGCTCCAAGCTCCTTGGCAATTGCCTGAGCCAGCAGGGTTTTTCCCGTTCCGGGAGGTCCGTATAAGAGAATTCCCTTCGGCGGCTTGATCCCCATTTTTAAAGAGCGCTCAGGTTCTTTTAAAATGGATAGAGTCTGCATGATTTCCTCTTTCATTTCTTCCTGGATCCCGCCAACATCTTCAAGCGAAATAGTAGGCAGGGCTTTAGGCTTCGAGACACTTTGCTTCATTGTATTTGTAGCGCCCATTCCGCCTTTTCCTGATTTAAACAGGTAAATTCCAACGGCAATGAACAAAAGGACTACACCGCCCAGAATCCAGGGGGTTAAAGGTCCTGTGTTTGCGAACGAATATTGTATATTATAGGTTTCTACTAATTTATCAACCATCTCACTGTTGGGAGGCACATGGGAGATGTACTCTCCGTCAGGAGCTGTTATCAGAAGTTTTCCATTTTTATATTCCTGTACTGCAACAGTCTTTCCATCCTGGGAAGCTATAATTTTTTCCACAGAAGAGAACGGGACAGTCACATCCTTTTTTCCTGCTTGTACGGTCCAAATAACCGCAGCCAAAATCACCGTGACTACCAATGCAATAGAAATAATCGTCGAAGGCTTCTTAAGACGTGATTTCAACTATTTCCCTCCTCATTGAACATATCTACATTATAAGAAATTAAAATTGTTAAATACAGGGTTTTACACTTTTTAAACGTTGTAAATTATGGAAAAATAATTTTATCTGCTAGAAAGTGTGCTACAACAGCGTTCAGAGGCTATTGATTTGTGAAAAAATTGTGACAGGCAGGGAGGTACCTGTTTGATATATTTAAAAAATTTTCACCAGGGACCACTTTTCACTCTTACTCATTTCATATATACTAAAAGCGGATAATTCAATAACGTGCCACAAGGGGAGCATATCGCTGAGAGTGAACAGTTCGCTGTTCTGACCCTTTGAACCTGTTAGTTAATGCTAGCGCAGGAATGTGGAATGATAGGCAGATATAACTTTCTGCCTGCTTGTTCTCCCTTGGGGTATCGTCACGAGACTAAAGGGGGATTTTTTTATGAAGAAATTAAGGTTAATTGCAATGATAGAGGCTTCGTTCTTTGCTGCCTTTGCTATCATTCTTGATTTTCTGCCATCCATCAAGCTGTCGCCATCCATTTCCATATCTGCCGCGATGATTCCCATTTTCATTCTGGCTTTCAGGTGGGGCTTTAAGGTCAGCTTCATTGCAGGCCTCTTATGGGGGATTTTGCAGATTGCCATGGGGGATGCCTGGATTGCCACTCCGCTTCAGGCATTTATCGAGTATTTTGTGGCATTTGCCTGTATTGGATTTGCCGGTTTGTTTTACCGCGTTATCCAAAATCAGCTGCGCACCGGCAATAAGAAGAAAGCGCTGGGCTGGGTGGTCGTGGCGGTATTTATCGGAAGCCTCGCCCGATATTTCTGGCATTTCATAGCAGGTGTGCTTTTCTTCGGAAGCTATGCACCTGAAGGGATGTCACCGGTCCTCTTTTCCTTCCTGGCAAACGGCGCAACCATGCTTGGAGCGGCCATTCTCTGCTCAATCGTGGCTGTCTTAATTATTTCATCGGCACCGAGATTAATCATTCGAAAATCGGTTGAAAGTCTTCAAACTCACAAGAATGCTTCATGATATATATGCCTCTTTGAAGTATTTCAAAGAGGTTTTTTTATATATTGGGAAATTGCTCCTGAAAAATGGGTATATTACTCAAAAAGGGGAGTGAAGACTTTGTCCAATACATTGCAGGGAAACATTATCACAGGTGTTTTTGATGTGGAAGCCAGTGCCTTTGAAATCCAGAAAGTAAAAAGCTTCAGTACCCAGTCAGTTCTCAACAAAAATCAATGTGAAACTCTGTATAACTATCTGTCCCTTCATGAAGAAGATGAGGGAGGGCAAATCATTACACTTTACGATCAAATGCCGCTCATGCTGACCCGGCAGGAAATATGCAGTCTTAAGAAAGATTTGGAGAACATTAAAAAGCTATATCAGTAGAAAATCGCTTTGCAGCTTGCAGAGCTTTTTTTTACGCAAAAATTATTTTGACAACTTTGTGACAAAAAGTTTGACAAATTTGTGAACATAGTTAGAATATTAAATAAAAGGAGATGGGGATATGACACTTCAACAGCAGCGCGTATTGCATTTTTTCAGAAATAGTACAGCAGCAGGAATTATTTTAGGTTTTATTGTTTTTATTTCAAGCTTTTTTGTAAGCGGCATCACAGGCGAGTATGTATTATCCATCGGCTTAAGCATTATGGTTTCTTCCATGCTGCTTTTCGGATTCGGATTTTTTATCAATGTAATGGAAGAAATGACAAAGGGAAGCAAGGGAATCAGACAATACAAATAAAACCGGCCTCCAATGGGGAGACCGGTTTTTTTATACTGTCTAGCTCCAGCGTCGTGATCAAGGCGCTTCTATCCTAATGTGAAGCATGTCCAGAGGTTAACACCCAAATAGAACCGACTACAATAACAATCACCATAAATACGGCATAAATCATATTGACCAGGTTCGTCTTGCCGTCTTCACCTTCTCTTAAGTGCATGAACATGAACAGCTGCATGCCTGCCTGAACGACAGCCAGTGAGCCGATGATCCACATGATCACTTTAAAAGAAAGGTTCGTTTTCAAAGCAATTCCTGCTGCTGCAAATGTCAGCACAAGGGAAACTACAAATCCAATGACATGGCTTATCGGGAAGCTTTTTGATTGATGATGCTCCATTTAAGCCACCAGTCCTTTCAGATACACAAATGTGAAGATAAAGATCCAGACTACATCAAGGAAGTGCCAGTAAAGGCCGATAATAAACGTTTTCCTTGCAGTAGTAGGGGTAAGGCCTCTTTTTAGAAGCTGGATGATAACCATCGTTGCCCAGCCAATTCCCAAAGTTACGTGAGCTCCATGTGTTCCCAGTAAAACAAATAAGCTGGAAAGGAATGCGCTTGTCTGCATCGTTGCGCCTTCATGGGCATAATGAATAAATTCATTAATCTCCATGAACAGGAAGCCTGCGCCAAGAGCCAGGGTAATCACCAGCCAGGTGATTAGCCCTTTAAGGTTATGCCGGCGCATTTCAAAAATGGCAATGCCCATTGTAAAGCTGCTTGTCAGAAGGAGCACGGTCTGTATCATGACATCCTTGATGACAAAGATATCTTTATGTGTTGGCCCTCCTGCAAAGCGTTCATATAAAACTCCATATACTCCGAACAGAGTGGCAAACAGGACGATTTCAGCGCCAAGGAAAACCCAGAAGCCAAGAATATTCATGCGGTCCTGCTCAGTTTGATATTCAAGCGGCAGAGTCGTATCCACTTTAGCTGACATGATCGTGCACCTCTCCTTCTGTTTTTCTCCACGCATTTTCAATTCTATGAATCTCTTCTTTTGAAACATGGAAGCCTTCATTGTAATCGAATGAACGGATAATCAATCCGGCAAAAATGCCAATTCCGGCAACAGCTGCCGCGATGTGCCATTCAAACACAAGGAAGAAGCCTGCGATGCCAAAGATAACACCCATATAAATCGGTACCCATGAGTTGCTTGGCATATGAATTTCTTCTATTTCACTGTCATGCAATGTTAAGCCTTCATTCTTTTTCTTCATGTGCCAGAATGGATCAAGTGATTTCACTTCCGGCAGCTTCGCAAAGTTATAGAACTGAACAGGTGATGCAGTAGACCATTCCAGTGTTCTTGCATCCCATGGGTCGCTTGAGATGTTTCTGTCCGCATAGCGGATGCTCCAGTAAATGTTATAGCAGAATACAGCGAATCCGGCTGCGAGAACAATAGAACCAATCGCTGAAAGCATGAATAGAGGTGCAAAGCCTGATTCGGCAGAGTATGTGTATGCACGTCTTACAGCTCCGTTTAATCCAAGGAAGAACATAGGCATGAATGTTACGTTAAAGCCGATAACGAATAGCCAGAAATGCCATTTTCCGAGTTTTTCATTCAGCATGAAGCCGAACATTTTTGGCCACCAGTAGTACAGGCCTGCAAATACCGCAAACACGACACCCGGAATTAATACATAGTGGAAGTGGGCAACCAGGAATAAGGTATTGTGATACTGATAATCCGCTGCACCCATTGCCAGCATGACGCCTGTAACCCCGCCGATGACAAAGCAAGGAACGAATGCAAGTGCCCAAAGCATCGCAGAAGTTATTTTTATGCGGCCTTTCCGCATCGTAAACAGCCAGTTGAACATCTTAACTCCAGTCGGGATGGCAATCGCCATCGTCGTGATGGAGAAGAATGAGTTAACTGCAGGTCCTGAACCCATTGTATAGAAATGGTGAACCCATACAACCATACTTAGAAGGGCAATTCCAAGGATGGAAAATACCATCGATTTATATCCAAACAATGATTTTCTTGAAAAAGTTGCAATGACTTCGGAGAAAATCCCGAAAGCAGGAAGGGCAACAATATATACCTCAGGGTGTCCCCATAGCCAGAACAGGTTAGCCCAAAGCATATCCATGCCTCCGCCGGATACGGTAAAGAAGTGTGTTCCATATAGACGGTCAAACGTCATCAATGCCAATGCGACTGTGAAAATAGGGAAAGCAGCCACAATCAGAATGGATGTTACGAATGTAGTCCACGTAAACATCGGCATTTTCATCAGTGTCATGCCTTTTGTTCTCATTTTTAGAATCGTGACGATAAAGTTGATACCTGTCATTAATGTACCGATACCGGCAATCTGCAGGGCAACTGCATAATAGTTATTGCCGATTCCCGGACTGAATTCCTTGCCTGCAAGAGGGAAGTAGGAAGTCCAGCCTGCATCAGGTGACCCTCCGATAACGAAGGAAATATTGAATAGCATAGCTCCGCTGAAGAACAGCCAGAAGCTTAGAGCATTCAGCTGAGGGAAGGCAACGTCACGTGCACCGATCTGCAGCGGAATGACAACGTTCATTAAACCAATCAAAAACGGCATCGCCATGAAAAGAATCATAATCACACCGTGTGTTGTGAAAATTTCATTGTAATGCTGTGAATTCAGGAATTCCATTTCAGGACGTGATGTCTGAGCTTTCATCAGCAGCCCGTCCATCCCGCCGCGGAAAAACATCAATACGGCGGAGATGATATACATAATACCGATTTTTTTATGATCAACTGTAGTCAGCCATTCTGTCCACAGGTATTTCCATTTTTTCAGATAGGTAATCCCTGCCACTGCACCAATCATTGTCAGCAAAATGGCAATCTGGGAACCTAGTATAAGGGGATCTCCAGTAATAAAAAACTCATCCCATTTAATGCCCATGATGGTCACCTCCATGGTTTTCTTCACTATCGTCATGGCCTTTATCTTCACCATGACCTTCAATTACATTCGGTTTCTCATTTTTATAATTATCGTCTTCTTCGAATGTCTTGCCCTGATACCCATGACCTCTGTAGAGTTCAGGATTTGTATATGCCTTAGAGTCGGGATCAGCATGATTCACCCATTCCAAATGAGTATTTGAATAGGTCAGCCTTCCTAAATGAGTAGGCTTCAGCAGCCCTACGTATTCTTTCTCTGTCAATTTAGGCGCTGTATCCTTAACATCTTCAACCCATTGGTCGAAATCCTCCTGGGTTTGGGCAAGCACTTCAAATTTCATATCCGCATAGCCGCGGCCGTTAAAGTTCGTATTCTGGCCTTCATATGATCCAGGGTTGTCTGCAACAAGATATAATTCTGTTTCCATTTTCGGCATGGTGTACTTTTGTCCGCCAAGTGCAGGCACCCAGAAAGATTGCATAGTGCTTGCTGAAGTCATTTTGAAAAGTACAGGTCTATCTTCTGGAATATTGACATAGTTCACCGTCTCAATTCCTTCTTCTGGATAACTGAAAATCCATTTCCAGTCTGCAGATGTAACATGTATGGTAATAGGCTCTTTTTCTTCGTAGCCCTTTGGTGCTTCTTCGAGAGCATAAAGTGTTTTTACGGTCGGGATCGTTAACGCAATGACAATTAAGATCGGAATCCCGGTCCAGATAATTTCAAGGAGTGTGCTTCCATGTTCCTCAGGCGGTTCATAATCCTTATTTTCTGGTTTCTCACGATATTTCCAGACGATGTAGCCGAATAATCCAAATACGACTACTACAACAAGAAGCATCCAGATCAGGGACCAGTTAATTAATTCGGTAATACTTCTTGCAACAGGGCCCTGCGGTTCAAACACAACCATATTACAGCCGCTGAGAATAAGCATCGGCAATATAGCTGTTAAAGAGAGCAGCATTTTCTTCATCTGATGGTTCATCTCCTTTAAACAAAAACTATTGTTAAATAATTCACAAATAATGTGCGTGTTTTCACAAACATACCAAAAAAATATATAGATGGAAAAATTGCACACCCTTGAAACACTTATTTAACTTAGTTATCACTGTGTAAATGATATTAACATAAGCAAAAATAAAAAGTTGTGACAAAAGTTAGAAGGAAATAAATGTAAACATTTGGTACAACACTTCATTTTCTGCAAATAGCATTACGGCAACGTTTTAACACCAAAATAAACTTTTGAACAACTTATGAACTTTAATTCAGTTAATTTTTCCCAAGGGATTTTTTCGATAATGGAGGATAAAATACTTAAAAAATCCGAATCGTGGTGCAGCAAGATGAACTTTCGCAACCTGAAAATCAAGAAAATCCGCAAACTCAATAAAAATACGGATCAATCTATGCAGCCGCCGCTATTATCTTTTGTGGATAAATTCGAAGAAACCCAGGATTTCAGGGAATGGAATATTCAAGTTAATGACCAGAAAATCAGGATATTTTACCTTGAGTCTGTTGTTTCAAAAGAGAAATTTTATGAGCTTGTATTTGTGCCCCTATCCAACTTAAAAGGGGAACACATTGAAGAGTTTTTGATTTCTCTCAACGGCAAGGAGACAAAAGATCAAGAAGAAATCATCAGCTTATTGTTAAAAGGGAGCTTTGCGGTCTGCCTTCCTGAATCACAGAAAATTTATATGGTAAGCTTTCCAAAAGAGCTGGAAAGAACGATCCAGGAACCTGTAAATGAAGTTGTAGTTAGAGGGTCGCATGATGGTTTTATAGAAAACCTGCAGACCAATATATTCCTGATCCGCAACCGTATCGAAAGTCCGGATTTAACTGTCAGCTATATGAACATTGGGACTAAGTCAAAAACGAAAATTTCATTAGTATACCTGAAAGGAATAGCAAATGAGGAGATTGTCAAAGAGATTAAGAGAAGACTTTCATTTATTAAAGCGGATTTGATTATCAGTCCCGGTTATATTGAAGAGTATATTGAGGATAATACATTCAGCATATTCCCGCAAATCCTTAACACAGAACGTCCGGATCGTGTAATGGCAAACTTAACGGAAGGCAGGATTATCTTAATGGCTGAAGGCAGCCCTACAGCTTTAATAATGCCTGCAACGTTTGTTACTTTCTATCAGTCACCTGACGATTACAATAGCAGATGGATACCGGCAACATTTATCCGTGTTCTCCGGTTTGTGAGTTTCGTCATAGCTATTACACTTCCGGGGATTTATATCGCCATTAATGCTTTCCATCATGAAGTAATTCCCCATGAATTAGTGATTCCGTTGAAAAATTCAGTTGAGGGAATACCGTATCCGCCATTATTGGAAGCGTTCATGATGGAACTGACCATTGAATTAATTCGTGAAGCAGGAATACGTCTGCCAAGGCCGATTGGGCAAACAATTGGAATAGTAGGGGGACTTGTCATTGGCGATGCGGTTGTTAATGCAGGGCTCATTTCAAATATTATGATTGTTGTGGTTGCTTTAACTGCGGTTTCCTCTTTTGTGGTACCGTCAAATGAAATGAGCACAACCGTCCGGCTCCTCCGTTTCCCTCTGATGATTCTCGCTTCCATAATGGGCTTTGTTGGTTTAATGTTTGGGATCATCTATATATTAATTGCACTATGCAGACTTGAGTCCTTTGGCGTTCCGTATTTTGCCCCGTTTGCACCATTTCGTCTAAAAGAAATAAAAGACACATTTATCAGGCTTCCGCTTTGGATGATGAATAAGCGCCCGCAAAGCTCGGGTGCCATTGATCTATTAAGGCAGAAGGATTCAAGAGGGTGGAAGAAGCATGAAGAATAAAGAATCAATCGATCTTCCTCAGCTTTTTTTTATCATTATTCAAACACAAATCGGAGTAGGAGTTTTATCTCTTCCCTTCACGATGTATAAGGCTTCAAAGACAGACGGCTGGATATCTCTGATGGTAGCAGGGGTCTTTGTTCAGCTCATTCTGACTATGTATTATTTCCTGCTGAAAAAATTTAATGGAAGTAATATATTTGACATCGCCAGAATAACAGCTGGAAAGATAATCGGAAACTTTATTATTTGCTTATATCTTCTGTATTTCTTATTGATTGGAGTAATGATCCTCTCGCTCTTTGACAAAATTATTGCCACATGGATACTGCCCAGAACTCCAGGCTGGGCAGTTGGAGGCATATTTTCTTTTTTGGCCGCCGCTCTTTGCAGGGAGGGAATTCGAGTTATTGGCCGATTTTATACATTGGTAACACCCTTGCTTCTTCTGCTGATCTTTTTGATCACATACACGATAAAGGATGCAAATATTTATTTTCTTTTTCCTATCGGTAAAGAAGGGATCAAGGATATTTTACTGGGAAGCAAAGAAGCTGTGATTGCAATGCTTGGCTTTGAGATGGTTCTGGTTATTTATTCACTGACAAATGCCGAACACAAGCGAAGATACCGTATAATTACCGGTGCCAATGCGCTAATTACTTTACTTTACACCTATTTGATCATTATCCACTTTATTTATTACAGTCCAGAAGAGATTGCGCTCGTTCCTGAACCGATGTTATTTATTTTAAAGTCCTATTCGTTTAAAATCATCGAACGAACCGATTTATTCTTTTTGTCCATTTGGATTATTTCCGTGTTCACTTCTTTTGTGAGCTACCTTTATATGTCGGCAAAAAGTGCAAAAAGATCCCTAAGGGGAAAAACCGCTTCTTTGTTTATCTTTTTACAGCTGTAATTTTCCTTGGCGCCAGTGGAATCATGTCAATTATAGGATTAACAGAGAAGCTATCCCAAGTGATGTCTTATGTCAGTTTACTTTTTATTATTATAATCCCTTTCCTATTGCTGGTCTTTTCTTACGTATTTAAGAGAAAACAAAAAGGGGGCAGCAGCCGTTATGATTATCATTAAAAGAATACTTCTTCTCCTGATGATCAGCATCTTCCTGACCGGCTGCTGGGATCAGAACTTATTAAAGGAAGCAAGGCTTTTTATGAGCGCAAGCTTTGATCTTGAACCTGACGGCAAAATACGTGATGGCGTTACATCACCAATTCTGGGAACAAGCCCGGATTCCCCATCAAAAGCCCGGTCAGAATATTTTACCGCTACGGGGAACACTCCCAGGGATGGAAGAGTAAATATTGACAAAATAGCACCCAAAAAATTTGATGCTTCCAAATTAAGAATAATGATTATTGGCAGTGAACTGGCAAAGCTGGATATATATCCGGTTCTCGACGTTTTTTATCGCGATCCTAAAAGCTCCTTAAGTGCCAAAATCGCGATTGCTGAAGGAAGAGCGGATGAAATCCTTAAAAGCAGGCTGCAGGAGGAAGGGAAGGTTAGTGATTATTTACATAACTTAATAGTAAGTACAGAAATAGTATCATTTATCACAGAAGAAAATATCCAATCGATTTGCGCTGAGCTGTTTGATCCCGGAGAAGATTTCCTCTTGCCATACCTCGGCCTGACTTCGGAAAATGAAGTCAAAGTTAAAGGACTTGCCATGTTCAACGAAAGGTCATTTACCGGTGAAAGTCTTGGGGAAGATGAGTCAAAAATGTATATCCTTATGGATGATCAATTAGGGAAAAGCATGAGATTCACTAAAAAAGTGACAAAAAATGAAGAAATAGGACAATTAAACTTTATATCATTCGATGTAATTAAGTCTTCAAGCAAATTAAAGCTTCAAATCAGCAACAATTCAATACAGGGTGCGGATATAAAAGTAAAAATGAAAATTAGTATTACAGAGTTTCCTCAGAATAAGCTGGATAAGAAGGATAAAGTAAAAAAATTAAATAAAAAGTTATCTCAAGAGCTGACTAAAGATGCGCAAAGGACAATAAAAAAAATGCAGGCTGCCAATTGTGATGGTTTTGGTATTGGAAGAAGACTCATTGCCATGCACCCTTCTGTATGGGAATCTGTAAAGTGGAAAGAGGATGTATATGCAAATCTTCCAATAAACGTAAAAGTTAAAGTTGAAATAGCCGGAAACGGCATTATCAACTAAACAACTGACCCCCCCAGATTGTAAAAAATTGTAAAGAGCCAGCAATGGCTCTTTTATTAATTGAAAAATACAGAATAGTACAGTAACATGAAGTAAAAATAGATAGAGACAGGGTGAGGAAATGATTGATTTAAGAAGCGACACAGTCACAAAGCCGACTGAAGCTATGAGAAAGGCGGCTTATGAAGCGGAAGTTGGAGATGATGTTTATGGAGAGGATCCTTCGATAAATCAACTGGAGGAAACAGCTGCTGAAGTGCTTGGAAAGGAAGCAGCACTTTTTGTAACGAGCGGCACACAGGGAAATCAGATCGCCATTTTAACACATTGCCGACCGGGCAATGAAATTATCCTCGAAGCAGAAAGCCATATTTTTTATTATGAAAGCGGAGCTTCTTCTGCCTTTGCCGGTGTCCAGACCAGAACGTTAAATGGGTCAAGAGGGGCCATGGATCCCTCTGATGTGGAGTATGCCATTAGGGGAGAGGATCAGCATTTTCCTGAGACAGGATTAGTTTGTCTGGAAAATACGCATAATCGTGCCGGCGGAGCTGTAATACCCATTGATAATATGAAGGAAATTCATAAAATTACAAAAGCTAATAATGTCCCAGTACATATGGATGGAGCAAGATTATTCAATGCCGCAGCAGCACTGAATCTGCCGGCTTCGGAATTAGCAAAGCATTCTGATACTGTCCAGGTATGCCTATCTAAAGGACTTGGTGCTCCGGTCGGATCCATACTGGCAGGGAATAGAGATTTTATAACAGCCGCCAGAAAATGGCGCAAAAGACTCGGCGGGGGTCTCCGCCAGGCTGGCGTGATAGCTGCTCCAGGCCATATTGCATTAACTCAAATGAGAGAACGCTTGGCAGAGGACCATGAAAATGCCCAATATCTTGCACAGCAGCTTGGAAATATAAGAGGGATTGAAATTGTAAACCAGGTGGATACGAATATCATAGTGGCAGATGTGAAAAATCTAAAGATGAATTCATCGGAATTTGTTGAAAGATTGAAAGCTGAAGGAGTTCTTTCAGGAACTTTCGGCCCTAGTTATGTGCGTTTTGTTACGCACTATGATGTGAACAGAAATCAGCTTGAACAGGCCATTACAGCGATTCAAAAAACAGCTGATCAAGTTATATAAACAGATGAAAAAACGCATGTCATCTTCGGGCATGCGTTTTTCCTATTTAGAAATATCTCTGCAGCGGCGCAGCAGTGTAATGTTGGGAATGAAAGTGGCTCTGATGCCAAATACTGTGATAGGGATAGCCTTGTTGAATAGGCTGATACCAGGGACCATACTGCGTCTGGGAATATCCGTAATAATGGGCACCATTCATGCCGGTAATAATATATTGCCTCAAAGAAAATCCTCCTTCCCATCTATTATAAATAAACTATGCAAAGCCTTTTAAAGTGGCCCCTCAATGAATACTCAATTTTTCCACCTATACTTTTCGTCTTACTCCGTATGATAAAAAAGTAAAACTAACACTTTTAAAGGAGAATAAGACTATGTTATTAAAGAAAAACTTTCTTCTCGGTGTTTTCCTGATTCTAACCCTTGCTGCATGTAATAATACTCAGCAGGGCATGGACTCAGGAGAGTTAAAAGGGGATGACCTGGAGGAAATTAGCAATACCAATAATGTGAATGTGGACAGGGAAAGACGGGGAATTGCTCCACTTGAATTGCAAAAAGTAAATAATGGTTACCTCACCATTGATCCTAATTCATACAGCACTGCAACACCAAGCCAGGAATTCCCTCATAGCCAATTAGCTGATGATGGCGGTATGCCATTGTACCAATTTGGAGAGGGCCAGCAGCAAAATCAAGGCATGGAAGGCGGACAGCCTGAAGGGCGTCAATTTGCTCAGCCGTTTGGCCAACAAGGCCAGCAGCCGCAAGCACCTGCAGAAAACCCTCCACAGGAAGGAACCGGACAGGCGCCAGAAGGACAAGGTGAACAGGCACCAGCTGCTCAAAATGATGAAATAAACAACTTTGAATCTAAAGTAATCCAATTAACCAATGCAGAACGGGAGAAAAATGGGCTAAACGCTCTAAAATCAGATAAACCGCTAAGTGGTGTGGCACAAGCTAAGTCGAATGATATGCAGCAGAAAAATTACTTTTCTCATACGAGCCCAACATATGGTTCGCCATTTGATATGATGAGGGATTTTGGAGTCAATTACAGCACAGCAGGCGAAAATATTGCCATGGGACAGCAGACTCCTGAACAAGTGGTGCAGGCATGGATGGAAAGTGAAGGGCATCGCAAAAATATATTAA
Organism: Bacillus sp. 7894-2; assembly: GCF_002272225.1. NCBI lineage: Bacteria > Bacillati > Bacillota > Bacilli > Caryophanales > Bacillaceae > Bacillus > Bacillus sp. 7894-2. Next base: position 21,734 of record NZ_NPDG01000015.1, on the reverse strand, counting down.
ACGGCACCTTTACACATATTGGTGTAGGATATACGGATGACGGATCTTACTGGACACAAATGTTTATTGCAAAATAAAGCAACAAAAAGGAAATCGGCGCGTTAGCCGATTTCCTTTTTGTTTATTAAAGGTTCAAGCTGACTTTTTATATCATCAAGCAGTTCATGAATAGTCAATTCTGTATCTGTTTGCCCTTTATCTAGAGCAGATTCCAATAGCTTTGCAAAATCACTAAAGTTAGATTTCATAATAGACACCTTCAAACAGCAATGTATTTTATGATTCTATACCCTGTGCATTTTTTTTGAAACTAACCATATATACTATTCGAATGCGGGCTGAGGCGTGAAAAAAATGCACTTTCATCCAACTTTCTTTAACATAAATGATTTATATACTATAAAGACGGGTATTAAATACTGATTATATTTTCCGGCTGCCCCCATACCTTTGATTTGAACAGCGAATAGTATAGCAGGAAAGAGAATTTAGATTATAATTACCTTGTTAAATTGGAGGTCTGATTATGAGATTGGTGCAAATGGATATTGATCAGCTATTGGAATCTACATCTGAGATTGCCGAAGAAGATCTTGGCTATATGATCAGACAGGTGGAAATTGATCATTTATTAGAGCGTACCCAGGATTGGTAATATATAATAGAGAACTCCCCTCAGTCATAAGCTGAGGGGAGTTTTTATGCTGAAAACGTATCTTCTTGCGAATGACTCTTCGATCGAATAGATTTCCTGGAAGACAGGACTATGCCGACAATCACAATTCCCCCGCCAATTATCTGATACAAGTACAATTTTTCCTGTGTGAAACACAAGGCAAAGATAATAGCGAAAACAGGAAGAAGATTGAGAAAAACCCCCGCTTTGGCTGCTCCGATTATGTGAACTCCAAAATTCCATGATAGAAAAGCCATAATGGAAGCCAGAAACCCAACATACATCAAGATTCCTATAGAGGGAAGAGTGAAGACAGGTTTTGCTGCCTGCAGCCACAAATATTCAACCAGGCTTAAGGGCGCCAATAGTAAAATTCCAAGAAAAACAGATACATAAAAAGCAGACAGCAAAGGCAGCACGTCGGCATATTTTTTGCCAATCACAGAATACAAAGCCCACATAAAAACCGCTGCCAAAACGTAAAAGTCACCGGCATTTATTTTCCATGAAAGAAACACTTCAACCGATCCCTTTGAAATGACAAATATAATCCCAAAGACTGACAGGAGGATTCCTGATGCCTGGTGTGCCTGAAGCTTTTCTCTTAATAAAAATACGGCCATTATCGCGATGAAAAGCGGTGTTGTGCTGTTTACCACTGACGCATTTATAGACGTGGTGTATTGCAGTGCAACATAAATGATTGTATTGTAACCGGCAATACCGGTCACAGCCAGGAGCAAAAGGATTTTCATATGCTTCCTTATAATATTCCAATCATTTTTAAGCTGCTTTAACATAAAAGGAGTTAAAAGCAGAAAGGCAATGATCCAGCGCATAAGGGAAAAAAGGACTGGCGGAAAATAATCAACACCAATTCTCCCTATAACAAAATTACCTCCCCATATCATATTAGCTAATATCAGCAATAGAAAGCCGTTTGTTTTGTTTCTCTCATCCAGCAATAATGAAAACCTTCTTCCTCTATTTAATAAATAAAATTTTAACTCTGTCATCAAGAAAATACACTAATTTCAGAAAAAATTTTCTTGAAAAATTTGTAACTATTGGAAGAGGCAGCGCGTCAACTTACTTAAAAAGGGGTGTCTGTCATGAAAAATAAATGGCTTTTTCTTGGGTGTATCACATTATTCCTTATCATCCTTGTGTCTATATCATTCTTTAACAGATTAAAAATTGTGAGTACTCTGGCAGGAACTAATGAAGAATTAGTTGTTTTAAACAATAAAGTGTGGGATATTACATTCTCAAAAGAACTTAATCCGGATAGTGTTAACAATGCCTCTGTTTATATTCTGAATGAGAAGGGAGAAAAAGAGCAGGTAAGAACCTCTCTGAAAAACAATAATAAATCCATTGAAATTCAGCCGCCCGAGGAAGGATATAATCTGCATTCACCTCACTATACATTGGTGATCACCAATGATATTAAAACAAAGAAAGGACAAAATCTGAATAAATCAGTAAAAACAGCCTTTAAAGTTATTAATACATTGCCGGCAATCGGCTCAAGAAAAAAATTGAACAGTTATTTTTCAAAAATGCTTAAGGAAGAAAGGACTTTCTTTTCCGGAAGGGATATGGCGGTGAGCGAGGAGAGCAGCAGCGCAAAAAGCTCAGAAGATTCTGCAGGGACAGATTTTTCGGGGACGAATGTGCAGGTTACGGGTATTGATGAAGCCGATCTGATCAAAACAGATGGAACGCACATATATAAAATCTCCGAAAATAAAGTCCAGATTATCAAGGCAGTTCCGGCAGATAAAATGGAGCTGGAATCCCAGTTAACTTTTAATGGAGACTTTTCTCCCTATCAGTTATTTATAGAAGGCAGCCAATTAATCGTTTTGGGCCACAGTTATAAAGATGTACCTGAACACATTGGTAAGGCTTCTGCAGAAAAAATGATTGCACCTGCATTCCAATCCACAAAATCATTTGTTTATAATATCGAACATAAACAAAAACCAAAAAAAGTGAGAGAGGCAGACATTGAGGGAAGTCTGCTTGCTTCGAGGCTAATGGATGGAAAAGTATATTTAATTACAAGTTATCATCCCGACTATTGGATACTGGAAAGAAATGAAAATGCCGACCTGCGTCCCCGTTATTACGATACTGCCGAGAGTAAAGAGCAGCAAATCGTTGATTACAATGAAATAAAGTATTTTCCAGGTTCTCAAAATGCAAATTATACGAATATAGCTGTATTAGATTTAAAAGACGTCAGTAAACCATTAGCAGTCACAAGCTACTTAGGCAGCGGAAATGAATTTTATATGTCCAAAAATAATTTATACCTGGCAGCCACTCAATACAGTAATGAAATCATCGCCAACAGACAGATGCCACATCCGGATACGAGCATCTATAAGTTCAATATTAAAGACGGGAAAGTAGAATTCCAGACATCTGCGGAAATAAAAGGCACCGTTTTAAATCAGTTTTCTATGGATGAGTATAATGGGAACTTCAGAGTCGTGACAACCAAGGGGGAAGCCTGGGATGAACGAACTCCTTCATCCAATAACCTTTACATTTTGGATAAAAACTTTAAACAGATTGGTAAGCTTGAAGACCTGGCAAAAGGGGAGAGGATTTACTCTGCAAGGTTTATGAATGACCGGATTTATATGGTTACTTTTAAGGAAACCGATCCTCTCTTTGTTATTGATGGCTCAAATCCGGAAAACCCTTTTGTTCTCGGCGAATTAAAAATACCCGGCTTCAGCAATTACCTGCATCCTTTGGATGAAAATCATCTCATTGGCTTTGGTTATGATACAAAGATTAGTGGAGGCAAAGAAGCTGGCAGCCAGCCTCTTATTACAACGGACGGTGTTAAAATATCTTTATTCGATGTAAGTGATACAAGTAAACCTGTTGAAAAGGATACAGAAATAATCGGAGGCCGCGGCACCCACTCGACTTTAAACTACGACCATAAAGCGCTTTTCGTTGATAAAAAGAGGAATCTATATGGATTCCCCATTTCAATCTACCGGAATAAAGAAGGAAGCCAGTTTGAATCCATATTCGACTTCCAGGGTGCGTTAGTATACAAAATTACTGTCCAAAACGGAATAGAGCTTCAAAGTGAAATTACCCATCAGACAGAAAAAGCAATCTATGAAGAATGGGAAGATACAATCGAGAGGCTTATCTATATCGGTGATTACATTTATAGCATTTCACCTCAAAAAGTGGATGCCTATCATACAGATGGGTTTCAAAAAGCTGGAGAATTAAATTTAAATTAAGAGAACTGGCCTTCCGGCTGGTTCTTTTCTTTATAATACCGACCAATATAACATTGGAAATGAATTTCCATATCGTGGTATGAATTTGTTATTAATGGCTATTCTATAGTATATAACTATAATTTTACTAAATGGCTGGTGAGAATATGAACGGCAGCAGTATTCCTAAATTGATATCGTCCGAAATGGCCATGCTCTGGAATACCTATATAGCAGATACAGCAGCAGTCTGCTGCATAAAGCACTATATAGAAACAAATGAAGACCCGGATGTCCTGCCGGTATTGAACTATGCATTGACTATCGCAGAGGATCACATAGACGAAATTTCCTCACTCTTTACTGCAGAGGAATTTCCCATACCCGATGGATTCAATGAGCAAGATTTGCACATTGACGCTCCCAAGTTATTTTCAGACATAACCTATTTAAGATTTATGCATCATTTAGGCAGAACCGGATTGAATGCCTATTCCCTTGCTAAATCAGTTTCTGCCCGAGAAGACGTTCGCAGCATGTTTAAGAAATACTATGAACAAACCGAAAAACTCTTTGATATGGCAGCTGAGGCTATGCAGGAAAAAGGAATCTTCATTCGATCACCTTATATTGAATATCCTAAACAGGTAAAGTATGTATCAGACCATAGCTTCCTTGGCGGGATTGCAGGGAAAAAACGACAGCTGCTGGCTATCGAAATTGCCCATCTGGGCACCAATATCGAGTTATCCAATATTGCCAAAACCATGCTTCTAGCATTCAGCCAGGTAGCTAAGGAAAAAATGATAAGCAATTATTTCAAAAAAGGCTATGACATGAGCCTGGAGCATGTTGAATATTTTCTCAATGTCTTAAAAAATGACGATGTAGCCTATCCAAGCACATGGGATGGGTCCATTACAGACTCAACGGTCACACCTTTTTCGGATAAATTAATGATGTTTCTGATCGCCAGTATAACTGCTGTCGGGGTAATGGACTTTGGAATAGCAATCGGTGCAAGCATTAGAAAAGATTTGGCTATCCAGTATGCTAAAATGATGATCAAAGTCGGCAGTTTTGCAGACGACGGAGCAAAAATGATGATTGACAACGGCTGGCTGGAAAATCCCCCTCAATCACTTGATAGAGATGAACTCAGAAAAAAATAGCGGTGAAGCATTCTTTTAAAGGGAATGCTTCATTTTTTATGAGTGCTGCCCAATAATTGGGGTAATAGAATACTAGCTTAAAAAAAAGAAGGAGATGAAACTGAATGCATAAATCGATGCTTGCTTTTACTGCATGCATGATGCTGACAGCCTGCAGCGCGGGGGAAGAGAATAAAGATGAAGCGGCTAAAAAAGACAACAGCAGCCAGGAATACAATGAAGCCACAAACACAGAAGGTGAAAAGAAGCCACTCTCTATTGCCGAGCTGGATGAACGCATTGACGAGGGTATGAATATTGATACGTACTCTGCCGAAGTGCAGTCATGGGCTGAAAAGGGTCAGCTGGAAATGGAGGAAACAGTAGTCGTTGAAGATGAAAATACGTCATCAGCAGATATTCTTCAGCTTGCTGATGGATTTTTAGGAGTGGCATATGACGAGAAAGAAGTTACAGAAGTAAAAATGTTCCAGTCTGCAGAGCATGCAAAAGAATATTTTGAATCACTATAATGAATAGTGGACCTTCCAGACGGAAGGTCCACTTTCATTCAGGACTGTTTACCATAATTGCTGCAACTTGCATTAATCGATCATAGAAAAGGACAGATGCAGGATTTTGTTCGAGGCCCGTCTGCTGAAAGGCCTCCTTCATACAGGCCAGCCATCTTTGCGCTCTTAATGGTGTAATTTCAAATGGAAGATGTCTTTGTTTCATGGCAGGCGGGCCAAACTCCTGGCTGTAGAGAGGCGGCCCCCCTAGGAATTGCGTAAGGAACATTCTTTGTTTTCGCTTAATATCCTCAATATCTCCTTCAAAAAGAGGACTTAAAACGGGATCTGCATACACACGCGGATAAAACGCCTCAACCAGTTTTTCAATAGTTTCAGTTCCGCCTATTTCTTCAAAGAGTGATTGAAAATTTTGCACGATACTTCACCTGCCTGTAATTCATATATTTTATTGTCATTATATAGAAGTAATTCTAGCTTAAACGTGACATAAATCACAGTTTAAAATTATTCTTAGACAAACATCCGCCAAAACTTTCATTTTTAAGCATAAAATTTTGTTAAAAGAAAAAATTGTGAGAAAATTATCCAGTAATTCAATAGTTAAAATGAGGTGAAAGAATGGAAAATTTACATTCAGCTGTATCATTACATAACGGTGTCAAAATGCCTTGGCTTGGTCTTGGTGTTTTTAAAGTTAAGGACGGGGACGAAGTTGTCCATTCAGTTAAATCTGCCCTGAAAGCAGGCTATAAAAGCATTGACACGGCCGCGGTCTATGGGAACGAAGAGGGTGTAGGCCAGGCAATTAAGGAAGCAGGCGTACCTCGTGAAGAATTATTTATTACCACGAAAGTCTGGAATTCTGATCAGGGTTATGACTCAACAATCACTGCATTTGAAACCAGCCTTGAAAAACTTGGTCTCGATTATATTGACCTTTACCTGATTCACTGGCCTGTGAGAGGGAAATATAAAGAAACATGGAAAGCACTCGAAACTCTTTATAAAGAGAATAAAGTAAAAGCCATTGGTGTGAGCAACTTCCAGATTCATCACCTGGAAGATCTCATGAAGGATGCCGAGATAAAGCCGATGGTCAATCAGGTGGAGCTTCATCCTTTACTCAGCCAGTCTGAGCTTAGAGACTTCTGCAGAAATCAGGAAATTCAGATAGAAGCATGGTCACCGCTTGCACAGGGAGAGCTTCTTGAAAACGCAGCATTGAAGGAAATTGCCCAAAAGCACGGCAAATCGGTTGCACAGGTTATCTTAAGATGGGATCTTCAGAACGGAATTGTTACTATTCCAAAGTCAGTAAAAGAACATCGCATCATTGAAAATGCCGAGGTATTTGACTTTGAACTTTCTTCAGAAGATATGGACAAAATCAGCAGCTTAAATGAAAACAGACGAGTAGGTCCGGACCCTGACAACTTCGATTTTTAAATACGGAAAGAAACCGGCAGGCATACATAGCCTGCCGGTTTTCTTTTACTCCTCAAAATAATCCCGAAATTCTTCTGTATCCGTTTCAGTTTTATTCCTGTAGTAAGGATTATCTTCAGTCGAATTTTCCGGATCAAGATTGGTCTTTATGACAAGTGTTGGCCCCGTAGTATGTTTGGCAATCATCCGATCATCCAGTTCTTCGAAGTCCGGAAGCTTTTTGCTTCCTGGTTTTATTGGATCCATGGCTGCACCTCCCAATTCATAGCGTGCAATGACCAGGTACAATTTATTCATTAAATCCCCTTAAATACGAAAGAATGTTTGCACAGGCGGAAAAAAGGATATTAGGAATAAAACAATCTTTGTGTTATATAAACCCACCCAGGTTTTTGTTGGAGGAAGATAAATGAGTATTTTCGAGAACATTTTAGATATCCTGGAGAAAAAGGGGGCTATTTCTATCCCTTCTCTGCTGGACGAAATGAATAGGCCAAGTAATTTTCAGAGAACCGGCGCGAAGCCTGTTGAACTATCACATGTTAAATCAGTCATCAGCAGGAAAAGAGAGCTCTTTCATATTAAAAATAATATTGTCACGATTGACCCTGATAAAGAACCCATTCTTTTGAGTGTCAGCCTCGGCGGTTATCCCGGGCCATGGTATAAGATTGAAGTGGATTTCATCAATGGCCGTTTTGTTTATTTTGAATGGCATTTAAGTAATTTTTCATCAAGAAATGAGCTGCCGAAAGCGTCAGGAAGCATTGAAGAATTTAAAAAAGAATTATACCGGCTGAAAATTTGGAAGTGGCAGAAGGAATACAAAAACCCAGGGATAGTAATGGATAGTGTGACATGGTCTATAAAACTGGTTACGAAGGAAAATATTTTTGAGAGTCAGGGGATACAGTCTTTCCCTAATGGCTGGGAAAAGTTTTGCATGGCACTTACGAATCTGACAGGAAAATATATTTGTTAAAAAGCTGCTGCTGAAAAACCGGCTGCAGCTTTTTAGTTTTCTGAAACGATCTTCAGGACAAAGCTCTTATCTTTCTCATCAATATACAGGCAATATTCTTCTTCCTCTGTTATATCCAGCAGCTGCTGAAGTTCTTTGGGAATATGGATGGAGCCATTTTCAGAAATTAGCCTTTTATTGTGGGTTGATTCCAAATTGGCTCTTTCAATAATAATCTGATCATGATCGAATCGAAGATCAGCCAGTTTACCCGGCAAAAGGCCAAATTGGCTGCGCCACTTGCTCGGAAGAAGAATTTTACCCGTTTTGTTGAAGTTCTTGCACTTGTACATTGTCATCATGCTGATCAGCTCCTTCTATGCTTGTTAATCTATTACACATATTGGAACTTTCAAAACACGATTTTCATGCAATTTCGCAAAAAATTCATTGGCTCCCCTAAAAAGGATGAATAAAATTCCTGTAAATACAAAACCTTTAAAAAAAGGTGGGGTAAGATGAAAAAGAAGCTATATTTGGTGCTGATAATTCTCCTTTCCTGGCTGACTGTTCCATTTATAGGCAAAAAGGATTTTAAGCGATTTTATCCTGCTGCTCTGTTTATGGGGTTTTATGTATTAATAGAAGGGATTATTGCTGAAAAAAACAATTGGTGGACGATTAAGGAAAGATTTCATCCCAAGCTCAGTGGTGAACTGCCATTAGTTTTAGGACCTTTTTTTGCAGGGTCTATATGGATATTAAAATTCACTTATAGAAAGCCGTTGCTGTATTTACTTTTGAATGCTCTGGTCGATGCCTTTTTCGCCTATCCTTTTTATACTTGGTTCAAAAAGATCGGAATATGGAAACTTCGGCGCTTTTCACAAATGAAGCTGTTTATGCTGTTTTTGCTGAAGTCAATCTTCATGTATGTTTTCCACCTCATCTTTGTGGATAAAAAAACAATATCCAGGTTAGCGAATGGATTTAAAAAAACCTTTATGAACAGGGGAGTGGAGAGATGAAAATGCAAGAAAGAAAAGACGTTGCCTGTACGGATGATAAGGATATTCTTCATCATTTAATGGAAGAACAAATTGCTTATATCTGTGTGGAAGAAGAGGAAGAGCGGATGAAGGAAGAAACTATGAATAGTGTCGATGGCGATTAGGATACTTCCCGGAAAGAGGTGTATAATGAAGAAATTAATAATCAGTCTTATGGTAATGATGTTCATAACCGAATACATTCCCATCTCGACATTCGCCGGAGAAGTGTATGCAGAGAAACCGGAACCAGCCTATGCGAAGTGGGGCAGACTTGCTATGGAAACAGCAAAAGAGAAATACCCCAGGGCTAAAATCCTTGACTACCTGCATATCGGAAGAGAAAAAAGACAAACCACAGATATCGAAAGGTTTAAGCTATGGGTAGAGGATGGCGGCAAAGAATTCGGTTTATACATTGATATTGAATTTGATTCAAAAACGGACAGAGTTGTCAGGATCAATATGAGGAAATCAGCTAATTAGCTCACTCAGAAGCAAAGCGGGACTTCACCAAGGTGAAGTCCTGTTTCCTTTTATCGCAGTCTAACGGGCAGTAAGACCCCCACTGATTGAAGTTTCACTTTATCGCAACCTCAAATTTTGAATAACAATCAATCGAGAAGTCTGCATATGGATTATTGCTGCGGAAGGCACAGGTGCTGATGCCGATCTGTCTGGCAGGCATTAAATCTGTATCCTGGTCGCCAATGGCCAAATCAATATGATATCGCCGGTGAAGATATTCATAGGACTCCGGATGCGGCTTTAAAGAGAAACCATCAAATTCCGGGCAGATAACTTCTTCAAAATAGGAAGTAAGTTTCCAATGCTCCAGCAGTTCCTCCGTTGATTGCCGGTTACGGTGGGTGACAAGCACGTTAACATTATTTCGCTCTAATATTCCCCTTACATATGGAAACAATGGCTTTTCATCATGCATAAAAGTGGCTTCCATTTGACGGAAGTCAGCAATTTTTTCTGGAGGAACATCAAATTTCTGATAGGCTGTCCCGTTTTTCAGGGGCTTGAGCACTTCGTCAGGATCCAGCTTTTTGCCGGATATGCGAATAAAAGACTGAACCAAAGTGGGCCAAGTATCCAGAATCGTGCCATCTAAATCCCAGAGAACATTCATAATAATCTCCTCCTTGCTATGTATTCATTGTATAGGCTGTGAGGAGGCAAAGGCAACTACCCGGCCATTTTACCTGCCGGGTATCTATTATCTCAATACATTAAAGTATCTGGCTTCAGGATGGGCAAACACCATTGCAGATACAGAAGCCTCAGGTTCCATCATGCATTCTTCAGTAAGGTGAACACCAATATCCTCAGGCTGTATAAGCTTAAACAGCTTTTTCTGGTCCTCCAGATCAGGGCACGCTGGATAGCCATATGAAAAGCGCTGCCCCTGGTATTTCGCCGCAAAACGGTCCTTCATCGTCATTTCAACCGGATCCGGGAACCCCCAGCGATCGCGGATCTGGCGATGGATCAGCTCAGCAAGGCCTTCAGCCGTCTCCAAAGCCAGCGACTGCAGGGCATGGCTTTCCAGAAATCTGCCTTCCGCTTTTAAACTGTCTGCTATACCGCGTATTCCTTTCCCTGCTGTCACAGTGAAGAAGGAAACATAATCCATTTGATCGCTTTCTTTTGATTTAAGGAAATCTGCCAGACATAAGAATGGCTCTGTTTCCTGGCGTGGAAATTCGAATGTCTCAATGACCGTTTTTTCATCCTTAGCATAAATAATCACCTTATCTCCATCTGACTGGGCAGGGAAGAATTGATAAACTGCTTTAGGCTCAATCCAGCTTTTCTCATTTGCTTCAGCAATCAGTTCATCAACCAATGCGTTAATTTTAATGGCTTTTTCATCTTTTTCCGCAAGCAGCTTTTGCAGGTTTCCTTTTAAGCCAAGGTGATGGCCAATCAGCATCTGCTTGTTAATATACGGCTCAATATGCGAGAGGGAATAGGCTTTCAGCAAATGCCGTTTTAAATCTTTTGGAACAAATACAGGTACTTGTGTGCTTACTGTTGGTTTAGGCTTTACTGCAACCGCCACTGATCCGCGGTCATAAGGAACAGCATTTAGCGCTGCTGCCTGTTTTTGATCCTGCTGGATTCGCAGTTTCTCAGCTTCTTCAGGCTCCTGAAGCTGATTGGCTAAAGAGAGACCGTTCATAGCATCCTTGGCATACAGCACGAGACCGTCATATTCCTTGGAAATTTTAGTATCCGTAAATTTCCTTGAAAGGGCGGCGCCGCCAACTAAAATAGGAATATCAATTCCAGCCTGTTTCATGTCGTGTGCCGTTATGACCATCTGCTGTGCAGATTTAACAAGCAGCCCTGAAAGGCCAACCATATCCGGATTCTCACGCCTGATGTTTTCAATCAGTTCAGCAGGGGAGACTTTGATTCCCAAATCTATCACTTCATATCCATTATTGCTTAAAATAATATCCACAAGATTTTTCCCTATATCATGAACATCGCCTTTAACGGTTGCCAGGATGATTTTCCCCTTGGATGAAGATTGGGCTTCACCTTTTTCCATATGCGGTTCAAGATAAGCGACAGATGCTTTCATAACCTCGGCGCTCTGCAGAACCTCTGCGACAATCAGCTGATTATCATTGAACAATCTCCCTACTTCCTTCATTCCGTTCATTAAAGGGCCATTAATGATATCAAGCGGAGCAGGGTATGCCTGGAGAGCAAGTTCGAGATCCGGCAGCAGCCCTTCTTTTGTTCCTTCGAGTATATAATAGGCGAGGCGTTCTTCAAGTGTCATATCCGGAAGAACACTTTTGCTTTCTTTTTTCTTATCCCGGTAAAAATCAGTGAAAATGGCAAGTGATTCATCAGTAGTTTCAAATAGCAGCTTTTCAGCCATTAAAACCTCTTCCTTAGATATGGAAGCAAATCTTTCGAGTTTTTCTGTGTTCACTATCGCATAATCCAGGCCTGCCTGGGTGCAGTGATAAAGAAATACAGAATTTAAAATTTCCCTGCCGACAGGAGGAAGGCCGAAGGAAACGTTACTGATTCCCAAAATAGTTTGAACCTCCGGCAGAGCCTCTTTAATAAGTCTGATTCCATCTACCGTTGCCTTTGCAGACCCGATGTATTGCTCATCCCCTGTCCCGACAGGGAAGACGAGGGGGTCAAAAATAAGATCCTGAGGCGGGATATTATATTTATTTACAAGCAAATCATGAGAACGCTTTGCAATCTCAAGTTTACGTTCAGCCGAAACACCCATTCCTTCTTCGTCAATCGTTCCGACAACCACTGCAGCACCATAGCGGTGAACAAGAGGGGCAATCGCCTCAAAGCGTTCTTCGCCATCTTCCAGATTAATCGAATTTATGATGGCTTTACCCTGTGAATAGGTGAGAGCTTTTTCAATCACTTTTTCATCTGTTGAATCGATCACGAGCGGAACTTTGATTTTTTTAACTAATTCCTTGATGAAATTCTCAACATCCTGCATTTCTTCACGATCAGGATCTGCCAGGCAAATATCAATAACATGGGCACCGCCTTTTACCTGGGCACGGCCTATCTCTGCAGCTTCCTCGAACTTTCCTTCTGCAATCAGCCTTTTAAACTTGCGGGAACCAATTACATTGGTTCGTTCGCCGACCATTATGGGTCTTAAAGTTGGATCATCATAAATCAGAGGTTCAATTCCGGAAACTTTATGCAGGGAGTTCCCCTCATAATTCCTTGGCTTATAATCTTTAACCGACTCAGCAATTGCCTGAATATGTTCAGGTGTGGTTCCGCAGCAGCCGCCTACAATATTCAGCCAGCCTTCTTTGGCAAAACCCTCAAGCTTGCTCGCCAATGATTCGGGAGTTTCATGATACTGTCCTTCTTCATCAGGCAATCCTGCATTGGGATAGCAGCTGACTGCAGTGGATGCCAATCCTGATAGAGAACGGATATGGTCCTGCATGAATTCGGGCCCTGTCGCACAGTTCAGTCCAACTGCCAGAGGCTTCATATGTTCAAGTGAAATATAAAAGGCTTCAATCGATTGGCCTGCAAGGGTTGTGCCCATCGGTTCAATTGTCCCGGAAACAATGAGCGGCAGTTTTATTCCCGTCTTTTTTGATGCCTTTTCAATGCCGATAAATCCAGCCTTCACATTCAGCATATCCTGACTGGTTTCGAGGAGAAGAAGATCGGCTCCGCCGTCTATTAACCCTCTGGCCTGCTCTTCATAAGCTTCTATCATGTTTTCAAATGTAGAACCGCCGGTAACACTCAGTGTCTTCGTCGTTGGTCCCATAGCGCCTGCCACATATCTCGGCCATTCAGGAGTAGACATGCGGTCTGCAGCTTCTCTGGCAATTTCAACAGCAATTTTATTCAATTCATAAGCTTTTTCTTCCAGATCGTAATCTGCGAGAACAATGCTGGTTGCGCCAAAGGTGTTGGTTTCAATAATGTCTGCGCCGGCTTTTAAATATTCAAGGTGAATATGTTCAATAACCGATGGAGCTGTAATATTTAAATTCTCGTTGCAGCCTTCATATTCTTCTCCGCCAAAATCATCTGCTGTAAGATTGGCTCTTTGAAGCATGGTGCCCATTGCTCCGTCCATGATCAGGATCTTCTTTTTTAACTGCTCCTGCAGTGATGGTTTATGCATGCTGTTTCCTCCTTGAAAGCCGTTCGGTTGTCTCACGGGCATAGTTTGATAGCTCGACAGTCATTTCATAGCGCATAAATGGAGTGATAAGGTAAATGCCATTAAACAGCTCTGCCGCAGCATCGATCAGCGACTTGGCAATGGCAATGCCTTCAGCGCCAGCTCGTGCTGGATCATCCTTTAATGAAGCCATCCTGCTTCTAATACTGTCGGAAATTTTGATTCCCGGAACTTCATTATGAAGAAATTCTGCATTCCGGCTGCCGGTAAGAGGCATTAAGCCTATATAGACAGGTGCTTTTAAATCTTTCACAGCCTCATGAACCTCAAGCAGTTTTTCTTCAGAGAAAACAGGCTGCGAGATAAAATAATCCGCACCATGCTCCAGTTTCTTTTCGAGCCGCCCAACCGCTTTTTCCAATGAACGTACATTGGGGTTAAAAGCGCCCGCCACTGAAAAGGCAGCTTTATGGCCAAGGTCTTTGCCTGAAAACGATAATCCTTCATTTAACTGCTTGATCATACTGATCAATTCAAATGAAGAAACATCATACACAGAAGAGGCGCCTGGAAAATCACCGACACGGGCAGGGTCTCCTGTTACAGCAAGAATATCATTTAAACCCAGGGCATGAAGACCCATTAAATGGGATTGAAGTCCGATTATATTCCGATCCCTGCAGGTTACATGAACAAGAGGGCGTAATCCGGTCTGCTGCTTGACAAGATAGCCGAGTGCAGAGTTGCACACCCTTGGTGAAGCAAGGGAATTATCTGCAAGAGTTATAGAATCAATTCCAGCATCCTTCAATGCCTTTGCACCTTCGAAGAAGCGGGCAGTATCAAGCTTCCTTGGAGGATCCAGCTCAACAATTACCGATGGCCTTTCTCTGACAATATCCTGAAGAGGAGGGAGCTCTCTTAATGGTTCAGGTTTCTCTGAAACAATTATTTTATTAACTGCCTTTATCTCTTTTTCCTCGATTGGGGGAAGTCCTTTTAAAACGTCAGCAAACGCCTTGATATGGTCAGGTGTTGTTCCGCAGCACCCTCCAAGCAGGCGGATGCCCTGATTCCGGAATTCTATTGCAGACTGCCGGAAATACTCCGCGTCACCTTCATAGTGAAATTTCCCGTCCGTATAGGCTGGAATACTGGCATTTGGATAGGCAGATAAATAGGCATTCTTTGGCAAAGGCACACTTTCGAACGTTTTCAGCATATGATGGGGGCCTAGCCTGCAATTGATTCCGACAACATCAGCGCCCATTCCGTCAAGCTTTGTTAATGCATCTGCTATAGGAGTCTGGTTCTGAAGAACTCCAGCTTCCTGAAGTGAAACCTGTGCGATAATCGGCAAATCGGTTTCTTTTCTGACTATAGCGAGAACCGTTTCAAGTTCTTCAAGATCATAGTAAGTTTCAAGCAAAATACCATCTACATCCTCAAGCAGCAGACAATAAAGCTGCTCACGGAAACTTCTTTTTATTTCCTCCAGTGTAATCATGTTCGGTTTGAACCCTCTGATCCCGCCGATTGTACCGGCAACATATGAACGTCCCTCGGCAGCTTTTTTGGCAATCCGGGCTGCAGCACTGTTAATCTCTTTCACAGAGTCTTCAAGCCCATACCGCTGCAGCTTCAGATAATTCGCCGCATACGTATTGGTTTGGATCAACTCAGCCCCTGCGCCTATGTACGCTTCATGGATGTGCTGGATCTGTTCAGATTGCGATAGATTTAATTCCTCAAAACAACTGTCGGTGCCATAGGAATAAAGAAGAGTTCCCATCGCGCCATCTGCTATGATGATTTCATTCTTTAATTTATCCAGGAAACTCAAAGTATCACCCCCGCTGTAAAATGGATTGCTTTGTTTGTCCGGCAGCAGATAAAGCTGCCTTAAAATCTTCTATAATATCATCTGCGTTCTCCAGACCAACAGAAAGACGGAGAAGACTGTCTGTTATTCCGCGCTGTTCTCTTTCAGATGCAGGCATGGCTGCATGCGACATTTTGGCAGGGTAGGAGAGGATGGATTCAACTGCTCCGAGACTTACTGCAAAAACAGGAATTTTTGCATTTTCCACAAATACTCTCATCGACTGTTCATCTTCAAGTTCAAAAGATAAAACAGCACCTGCGTTCACAGCCTGCTTTTCCTGGATTTCATAGCCGGGATGTTCTGTAAAACCGGGATAATGAACCTTCTTTACTGCCGGGTGATCATGAAGGAAACGGGCAATCTTCTCAGCCGATTTCACAGACTGATCCAGCCTTACCTGCAGCGTTTTAATGCCTCTCAGGACAAGCCAGGCATCCTGAACACCCAGAATAGCTCCAAAGGAATTTTGGAGAAAAGCCAGCCTTGCACCTAATTCCGGATCCTTCACAACAGCTAATCCGGCAACGACGTCACTGTGTCCGGATAAAAATTTGGTTGCGCTGTGCAGCACGATATCTGCCCCTAAAGAGAGCGGTTTTTGAAGGGCAGGGGTCAGGAATGTGTTATCCACAAAAGTCAGCGCTCCATGCTGCCTTGCCAGTGAACTGATGGCCTGGATATCTGTCACCTTCAGCAGCGGGTTGGAAGGAGTCTCTACATAGAAAACCTTTGTGTTAGGGCGGATTGCTTTTTTTACTTTCTCAAGATTTGTCATATCAACAAATGTGTGCTCAATGCCAAAACGGGACAGGACTTCTGTTGTCATGCGATAGGTTCCGCCATAAACGTCTTCTGTAATGACCACATGATCACCCTGTGACAAGAGGAGGAATGCTGTGGAAATGGCAGCCATTCCAGAAGAAAAGGCAAACCCTCTAATCCCTTCTTCAAGCTCTGCAATTACTTCCTCAAGTGCTTCCCTTGTTGGATTCAGGCTGCGGCTGTAATCATATTTTCCGAATGCATCTATATCTTTTTGATGGAAAGTGGAGGCATGCTGGATCGGTACACTGACACCTCCTGTTTCCGGGTCGAATTTTTGATTATTGTGAAGCAGCTTCGTTTGAAATGTGTAATTCGTACTCATCGTACTGCCTCCTTTAAAACCTTTGCAAAAGCATGTTCAAGATCAGCCTTCAAATCTTCTGCATTTTCAATTCCAACCGAGAAACGCAGAAGCCTGTTACAGACTCCGGTTTCAATGCGGATCTCTTCAGGGATGTCCGCATGAGTTTGTGTTGCGGGATATGTTATAAAACTCTCGACTCCGCCAAGGCTTTCAGCAAAGGAGATAAGGGAGAGGTTCTGCAGAAAAGGATTCACCCAGGTTTCATCCTGGACCCGGAAAGATATCATGCCTCCCTTGCCTGGATAAAGAACATCCGTTACGGCATCGTGGTCTGATAAGAAAGCCGCTAATTCCCGGGCATTTTTTTCATGACGTTCCATGCGAAGAGATAGTGTCTTCATGCCTCTGATTAAAAGCCAGGAATCAAATGGGCTAAGGACCGCACCGGCAGCATTGTGGTTCATGGCCAGATCCTCACATAACTTTTTGCCTTTTGCGACAACTAAACCGGCAAGGACATCATTATGGCCTCCAAGATACTTTGTCGCACTATGGATGACAATATCAGCACCAAGCTTTAGAGGCTGCTGAAGAAGGGGAGTGTAAAATGTGTTATCAACAATCAGGAGAATATTATGCCGTTTCGCGATATCAGCTATCAACTGAATATCTGTCTCTTCCATCAGCGGATTTGTGGGAGTCTCCAGAAAAATAGCTTTCGTTTTTTCGGTGATTAATTCTTCAACATTTTCCGAAGTGCCCGTATTCACATATTTGCTCTGCAGTCCCCATTTTTTGAAGCCCTGTTCAAGCAGACGATAGGTTCCGCCGTATAAATCCTTGGAAACAATCCACTCATCACCTGATTTAAAGAGGGAAAGAATCGTAAGGATGGCAGCCATACCCGAACTGCAGGCATAGCCTTGATCGCCTTCTTCCAGATTTGCGATCGCCTTTTCAAGCAGCTGGCGGGTAGGATTGCCTGTACGGCTATAGTCAAAACCGGTTGACTGGCCAATGCCTTCATGCCGGTAGGCAGTGGAAAAGTATACAGGCGGATTGACTGCACCTGTTGCTGATTCGCTCCTGTTTCCAATTTGCGCTAATTTGGTGTCAATATTATACATGCTGGTAAACACTCCTTCTTTAAAATAAAAAAAAGCCTTCTATAAGAAGAAGACTTTTAATGTGAACAGCCATTCTTCTTATCTTTCAAGTTTTCTAAAAAACTTGCAGGAATTAGCACCTTTTCAATCAAAATACGATTGCTGGTTGCTGAGGCGTCGTCGGGCCTTACCCTCGACCTCTCTGGATAAGAAATCAATTATTAAATTTTCTCTAAACTTTACTACAGTAAACCGTTAATAGTCAACACTTTTTTGAATATTTCATGTATTGATTTTAAATGACTTCTTCCTGGCATAAACTGTTATAGGTAGATCGCTTTAAAGTTCAGAATATTTCCTTTATAATGATGATGAACATAATATTTTTCTTGGAGGGAAGCTTTTATGCAAGAACATAGTCACTGTCTTCACAGATTTGCCGAAACAGATGGGCCGGCGGTTTTCCGGACAATTGATGGCATTGAAGTGAATGTCGCCGGCAGCTTATTTCAAAAGTGTACAACTTGCGGACATTTTGATTTTCCCGTGGATACCAGAGAAGCTATTGAATCTTCCCTTAAAGAAAAGAGAAAAAATACCAATGAATCGAAACAAATCTATATAAACCTGGTAGAAACTTTTTAAAGCCGAAACCTTTCGGCTTTTTTTATATGTTCAGTTATTTCATATTTATAAATGTTTAACCTTTTACAAATCATTTTTTTAGAATAAGTAATTGCTAAAAAAATTTTTTAATAGTTTTCCACTATATTCATGTTTTTATCTTTGTACAACTAGATTTTACGTGTTAGAATAACTGTGGAAACGTTTTATCCTCTGAAAAATATTATTATTCATAAAAATGAATTTGTTAATCCCTTCTAATGATGGGTATTGTACTTTTAGAGAGCAAAAACGTATTGAATTATTCACTTACAAAACAGTTATGGAGGTAATTTTCCATGAAAAAGCCATCTAATGGTGAGGGACCTTTTGAACAGGGATTTCATGGCCCAAACCTTGGCTACGTTATTGAACTTTATGAAAGATATTTAGAGGATCCATCATCAATTGATCCTGAAATGAAAGAGTACTTTAAAAAAAATGGTTCCCCTCTTACGAGTGAAGGAACGGCGCAAATGGCTTCATCAGCAAATCAGCCAATGAATGCCGGACAGCTTGAGAAGACGCTCGCTGCTATTCGCCTGGCTGATACTATCCGCACATATGGCCACTTGGCTGCCGATATTTATCCGCTGGGTAACAATAAATCGGAAACTGCTTTATTTGAACTGAGCAAATATGGCTTAACTGAAAATGACTTAAAAGAGATCCCTGCTGGTGTCATTACTAAAGATGCCACATATCCTTTACGCAACGGACTTGAAGCAATTGAATTCCTGAAGAGCGCTTATATGGGACCCATTGCTTTTGAATTCCAGCATATATTTGATGAAAACGAAAAAGACTGGCTTCGCCGCAAAATTGGGGCCAACAGCCATAAGCTGTCAATGCAAAAGACGGAAAGACTGAAAGTTTTAAGAAGACTGACTGAAGTTGAGGAATTTGAAAAGTTCCTTCATAAAACCTTCGTCGGACAAAAGAGATTCTCCATTGAGGGTCTGGATACAATGGTTCCTTTATTGGATGAAATTGTTTCTGAATCTGTTTCGGATGGAGCAAAAACGATTAACATCGGCATGGCCCACCGCGGCAGGTTAAATGTTCTTGCCCATGTGCTTGGAAAGCCGTATGAAATGATTTTCGCGGAATTCCAGCATGCGCCGAATAAAGAACTGGTTCCTTCTGAAGGATCTATCGGCATCAATTACGGCTGGACAGGCGACGTGAAGTATCATCTTGGTCTTGATAAACAGATCAAAGATGAGAATACGACCATTGCCAGACTGACATTAGCTAACAATCCGAGCCATCTTGAATTTGTCGGTTCACTTGTTGAGGGCTACACGCGAGCTTCACAGGACAACAGAACAAAGGCCGGTTATCCTGAAGTAGATCCAAAAGCGGCTTTAGCCATTATCATTCATGGAGACGCAGCATTCCCAGGACAGGGGATTGTAGCAGAAACACTTAATCTCGGACAGCTGACCGGCTATAACACTGGCGGTTCGATCCATATCATTGCCAATAATACTATTGGGTTCACAACAGAATCATATGATTCACGCTCTACCAGATATGCAAGTGATCTGGCCAAAGGGTATGAGATGCCAATTATGCATGTTAATGCAGACGAACCTGAAGCAGTAGTTGCAGCGGCAAGAATTGCCTGCGAGTATCGTGCTAAATTCCAGAAGGATATCCTCATCGACTTAATCGGGTACCGCCGTTTTGGACATAACGAGATGGACGAGCCTATGACGACGAATCCTCTTATGTATAATATTGTACGCAAGCGGCCAACCGTGAAAGCGCTGTATGCTGAAAAGCTCTTAAATGAAAAGATCATCAGCAAAGAGGAAGCTGAAGGCGTCCATAATGAAGTACTGGAAAAAATGAAGGCAGCCTATGAAAAAGTCCCAAAAGAAAAGAAGGCAGCTGAGTTAACCGATCCTCCTGAAACTGTCGAAAAGGGTCTGCCAAAAATTAATACAGCCGTTTCAATTGATAAACTAAAGCAAATCAATGAAGAATTATTAAAATGGCCGGAGGATTTCAAGGTATTTGATAAACTCGGCAAAATTCTGCAGCGCAGATTGGAAGCGCTTGAAGGGGACGGCAAGATTGATTGGGGTCTCGCAGAAACACTGGCATTTGCAACCATCCTATCTGATGGCACACCTGTCAGACTGACTGGCCAGGATTCAGAGAGAGGAACATTTGCTCAAAGAAACGTTGTTCTGCATGATCATACAACTGGAAAAGCGTATTCACCTTTGCATAAGCTTTCAACTGCCAAGGCTTCTTTCGCTGTCCATAATAGCCCATTATCTGAAGCCGCTGTTGTAGGCTTTGAATATGGATATAATGTATTTGCTCCGGAAACGCTTGTTTTATGGGAAGCTCAATATGGTGATTTTGCCAATGCAGCACAGGTAATGTTTGACCAGTTTATTGCTGCCGGCCGTGCAAAATGGGGCCAAAAATCAGGTCTTGTCATGCTCCTTCCTCATGGATATGAAGGACAGGGACCTGAACATTCAAGTGCGCGCCTGGAAAGATTCCTGACTCTTGCAGCTGAAAACAACTGGACAGTTGCCAATCTTTCTTCATCAGCACAGTACTTCCATATTTTACGAAGACAGGCTGCCATACTTGGAAAAGAGGAAGTTCGCCCGTTAGTGATCATGTCTCCGAAGAGTCTGCTGCGCAATCCGACTGTCGCATCAAATGGAATTGAATTGAGCGAAGGAGAGTTCCGGTCTGTAATCGAACAGCCTGGTTTAGGCCAAAATCACGAAAAAGTGAAACGCATCATTCTTGGAACAGGAAAGATTACAATTGATTTAGCCGAAAGCCTGAAAAATTATCCGGATCAGGATTGGTTCCATATTTTACGTGTGGAAGAAATCTATCCATTCCCAATGGATCAGATCAAAGACATTTTAACCCGTTATCCAAATGTCGATGAAATTGTCTGGATACAGGAAGAACCTAAAAATATGGGTGCATGGAATTTCGTTGAACCTAGACTGAAAGAAATCGCAGGCAGCGATATTGATGTCACCTACATCGGAAGAAGACGCCGATCAAGCCCGGCAGAAGGTGACCCGACTGTTCATAAGAAAGAACAAGCACGCATAATAGATGAAACCCTATCGCAGTCTAACGGGCAGTAAGTCTCCCGCATTAACACTTAGATAAATAAATTGTAGACTTAGCGGGAGTCAAACTCCCCGTAC
>NZ_NPDG01000014.1:0-10345 GCF_002272225.1 Bacillus sp. 7894-2 | reverse complement strand
TGCACAGGCAGAGGCTTAGTTGAACCAATCGGGTTCGTAGTGTCGATTGATCGAAGCGTTAGCGGAGATCTTAGCGACACTAGAACGCGACTAACAATCAGTGGGAAAAATCACCCACTGAATGAAGTTTCACTTTATCACGCAAGTAAGAAGGAGGAAATTAAGGTGGCAGAAATCAAAGTTCCAGAATTGGCGGAATCCATTACAGAAGGTACGGTAGCACAGTGGCTGAAACAGCCTGGTGACACAGTCAGTAAAGGTGACTATGTTGTCGAACTAGAAACGGATAAGGTAAATGTTGAAATCATTTCTGAACATAGCGGAGTTTTACAGGAAATCAAAGCACAGGAAGGCGACACAGTTAATGTCGGTGAAACCATTGCTATCGTGAATGAAAGCGGACAAGCTGCACCTGCACCGGAAAAAACCGAAGAAAAGCCTGAGGCAGCTAAAGCTGAAGAACCTAAGGCAGAGGAGCAGCCGGCACAGCCTGCAGCTGAAGAAAAAACTGGCGGACAGCGTCCAATCGCTTCACCTGCAGCACGAAAACTGGCAAGAGAAAAGGGCATTGACCTGAGCCAGGTGCCGACAGCCGATCCGATGGGCCGAATCAGAACACAGGATGTTGAATCCTACAATCCAAATCAGGCAAAACCGGAGGCGCAAGCACCAAAACCGGCAGCCACTTCCAAACCTGCTGAACAGCCGTCCGGCGGCAAAGAAGTGGAACGGATCAAAATGTCCCGCAGACGCCAGACAATTGCAAACCGTTTGGTAGAAGTTCAGCAAACGGCAGCCATGCTGACAACATTCAATGAAGTGGACATGACAAATGTGATGAACCTTCGCAAGAAGCGGAAAGATAAATTCTTTGAAGAAAACGATGTTAAGCTTGGCTTCATGTCATTCTTCACAAAAGCCGTTGTTGCAGCACTTAAAAAGAGTCCTTACTTAAATGCTGAAATTCAAGACAATGAAATCGTTCTGAAAAAATTCTATGACATTGGAATCGCTGTATCAGCTCCTGAAGGTCTTGTCGTTCCGGTTGTCCGTGACGCAGACCGCAAAAACTTTGCTGAAATCGAAAAAGATATCATGGACCTTGCAGTGAAGGCAAGAGACAATAAACTTGCTCTTTCAGATCTGCAGGGAGGAAGCTTCACCATCACAAATGGCGGTGTTTTTGGCAGCATGATGTCTACGCCAATTCTAAACGGACCTCAGGTTGGTATCCTTGGAATGCACTCCATCCAGCTGCGCCCGGTTGCGATAGATGCTGAAAAAATGGAAAACCGTCCAATGATGTACATCGCACTATCCTATGACCACCGCATTGTTGACGGAAAAGAAGCAGTTACATTCCTGAAACGTGTTAAAGAACTGATTGAAGATCCGGAAAGCCTTCTTTTCGAAGCTTAATAAATAATGAAACCAGAGCGGAATTCCGTTCTGGTTTTTTATTGGCGTAGGATACTATAAAAATGAACGATATTAATACTTTGGAAGAGTATCTGAATCCAGCTCCAGCGCCTACCCCCTCGAGGTCACAAGCCCATCCACCCAAAAAGGCAAAGAACGCCTTTCCAGGTGGATCGTCTTGTGCTTGTCGGGGGTGAGCAAGGCGCTTCCGCTTTCGTTATGGAAAATTATTTGCATTAAGGAAACAATGTACAGGTTATGAATAGTATATTAAAAAGCAGGTGATAACCTTGAAAAGAAGGCAAATGAAAATTCTGCAGTATAGTGCCGTGTTAAAGAAATTAGGAGTTATAAGTGAAGAGGACTATGAAAATATAAAAAAAGCAAACAAACTCGCAGCATACGTCCGAAGATAATAAAAAAAGCGGGAATAGCTCCCGCTCTACATATTCACTAAGTATTTGGCTAACTAATATGGAATTTGAAACTTACTCTTTAAACGGTCTTAAGCCGCGTTTTTGAATTTCTGTTTTTAATATCCTAATCCATTCCTTTTCAGACCCTGACTTTAATGCATCACGATACGAGACGACCAGCTGTTCATTACTCATAATTTTCATTATGCATACCTCCTGGTTAAATGGATTGAATATTCTATTTTTTATTATTGTAAAGGTTATTTAAGATTTTGTGAACCCTTTATTAAAAAAAGATTTATTACATTATGGTGACATTTTTCTGCAAATTCTAATCCCAAGAGCAGACAGTAGACGTTGTTTTATAGGAAAGGTAAAATTTATCTAACTACTGAATAAAGGGAGAATCTTCATATGAATGTAACGCTTGATCATATTGTTCACTTTATAAATGCTGAGCCGGCTGCTGCTGCTTCAAAATGGAGGGATCATGGATATAAGGCAATCACCGGGGGCAGTCATGAAAACTGGGGAACTTATAACAGTCTTTTGTACATTGGGCATTCCTACCTCGAATTTTTATCGATTGAAAAGGATCATATTGCCTTAAGTACAGATAATCCTCTTATTAAACAGCTGACAGAAGAAATTAGACTTGGAGAAGGGATTGGCCAAATTTGTTTCCGAACCAATAATATTGAGGAGCTGCAGAGTGAATTAACGGAAAAGGGCTTTAAGACCTTTCCAATCTTTGATGGAAGCAGAAAGAGGGCTGATGGAAGCATCCTTTCATGGAAAATGCTCTTTATAAAGGAAGACCCAGATTATAAATACCCTTTCTTTATTGACTGGGGCATGGAAGACGATAAAAGATTAGAAGTACTGAGACAACAAGGCTTAATTGATGAGAAGCTTGCTGCTAAAAAGATTGAAGCAGTCTATATAGCTTCAAAAGACTGTGAAAAATCTGCTTCAGCATGGCAGGAGATCATTCCAGCTTCCGGGGCTGATATTTATATGAGCCATGACGGAAAAGAAAAAAGAGCATCCATTGTGATTGGTTCAGTAAATATCATCTTTTGCCAGCCATTATACGAGAATGGAAGGACGATGGAGGTCCTTCGAAAAAGAGGTGAAAAGCCCTTTGCTGTTCAATTGACGCCAAGCCTTGAAAAAGAAATATGGCTATATGAAGGTCTTTATTTTTAACGGGAGAAAAGTTACAACTTAAACCTGCTGCTCCTTTTTAAGGGGAGCTTTTTTCATCTTATAAAAATAATAAACTATCACTATATGAAAATATTGAATATTCAGCAATATGTGTTAACATAAAATGTAAGCGTTTTATAACATTCTTCTTAGAGGAATCTTTTGCATAATGATGAGATCATATACCAAGGAGGATTTCTGGATGACAGAATTATTGAATCTTACAGTAGGGAAGCTCCTAGAGGAGAAAGCCGGCCTTCACCCTGATCATGAAGCTGTAGTTTATGCCGATCGCGGGCTCCGAATGAGTTATAAGGAGTTTAATGAATATTGCAGGCTTGCTGCCAAAGGGTTCATGAAGCTGGGCCTTGAAAAAGGGGAACATATTGCCGCATGGTCGACAAACACGCCGGAATGGCTTACGTGCCAGTTTTCAACAGGCAAGATGGGAGCTGTCCTTGTAACCGTTAATACAAACTATCAAGCTGCTGAACTCGAATATCTATTAAAGCAATCTGATAGTACAACGATTGTTCTGATGGAAAAGTTCCGAGAAACCTCTTACATAGAAATGCTATACAGCATTGTCCCTGAACTGAAGGATTCCGAACCGGGGCAGCTGAAAAGCAAAAAACTTCCTTTCTTAAAAAACGTTGTCGTAATGGGAGAAAAGCGCTTTCCAGGGACATACAGCTGGGAAGATATTATCCGGATGGGCGAATCTGTCACTGACAGTGAACTCGATGAGCGGATGGAAAGCCTTGATCCTTACGATGCCATAAATATGCAATACACATCCGGAACGACAGGCTTTCCAAAAGGGGTTATGCTAACCCACAATAACATCGTTAACAATGGATATAATATCGCAAATTGTATGCAATTAACAAAAGATGACCGCTTATGTATTCCTGTTCCATTTTTCCATTGCTTCGGCTGTGTGCTGGGAACGATGGCATGCATATCCGTCGGCGCCACCATTGTTCCAGTGCAGGAATTCAGTCCTAAAGCTGTTCTGCAGACGGTCCAAGATGAGAAATGTACAGGCCTTCATGGGGTGCCGACAATGTTTATCGCAGAGCTGAATGATCCTGATTTCAGCAAATATGATCTATCCACCCTTCGTACAGGCATAATGGCTGGCTCCAATTGTCCAATTGAGGTCATGAAAGGCGTTATCGAAAAAATGGGCGCCAGCGAAATAACCATTGCCTATGGACAAACAGAGTCATCGCCTGTCATAACCCAGACACGGACAGATGATCCAATTGAACTTAGAGTCGAGTCTGTCGGAAGGGCATTGCCGAATGTAGAAGTAAAAATTGTAGAGCCGGGGACAAATAACGAAGTCCCTGCCGGCGTCCAGGGGGAGATGTGTACCAGAGGCTACCATGTCATGAAGGGATATTATAAAAATCCGGATGCTACAAAAGAAGCTATTGATGAGGATGGCTGGCTCCATACCGGGGATCTCGCTGTAATGGATGAGAACGGGTACTGCAAAATTACCGGCAGACTAAAAGATATGATCATCCGCGGCGGAGAAAATATTTATCCGCGTGAAATAGAGGAATTCCTTTATACTCATCCGCAGATTCTCGACGTTCAGGTGGTTGGGGTTCCTGATGCTGTATATGGTGAAGAAGTGGTCGCCTGGATAATTGCGAAGGAAGACTCTGACTTAACGGCAGAAGAACTTCGAGATTACTGCAAAGGAAAAATTTCTCGCCATAAAATCCCACGCTATATGGAATTTATTAAAGAATATCCAATGACAGCTTCAGGCAAAATCCAAAAGTTCAGATTGCGTGAACAGGCTAAAGAAGTCATTGAAAATGCTAATACATTAAAACAATAGCCATACGAAACCTGCAGGGGAACTTCCCGCAGGTTTTTTTTTCATTTTCCATCTTCTTTCGTTCAAAAGACTTAAAATATCTCCTCCTCAGAGCCAATGTGATAAAGCTTTTGAGAAATTAAAATGGAATTAAAGATATGAGAAAAGGAGCGAGAGCAGATGTATGATGAAATGTATGTAATGGAAGCTTTAATGAATGCAAAACAAAAAGAAATGGATTTAATAACACCACACCATAATACCTCAAATAACAAACTAATTTGCAGGCTTCCGGTAATAAAGAATTTGGATGCCTGCCAATGCCAGGAATGACGGAGATGTTTCTCCGTCTTCTTTTTTTGAAAAGAATCTTCAGAAAATGATACTATAATAGACAAAAGAGAGAACCAAGGGGGAATGTTTTGCTTATGACTACACAGAAATTGTTTGTATATGGAACCTTAAGAATGCATGAAACAAATCACTTTGTTCTAAAAGGAAGTCCCTGCATTGCCGAGCAGGCATGGGTATATGGAGAATTATTTGATACGGGACTGGGCTATCCATCTATGAAACCATCACTTGACCAAAAAGTGTATGGCGAGCTTTATGAAGTGCATTTGGATCATTTTTCCGATCTGGATGATTTGGAAGATTATATCCCGGGGAGAAAAGACAACTTATACGACAGGGTAGAACAGACTGTCCATACGGATAATGGAGAAGTAAATGCACTTGTATATGTATCCTCAAGGGATGACCTGCTTGCAGAACCAATCCTTCACGGAGATTGGAAGCTATACCAGCTTATGAAGGATAAGCCGGAGAAGAACTATTATTTTGCTTACGGATCCTGTATGGATGATGAACGATTTTGCGTGGCCAAGGTAGATCACCATTTCAAAACGATTGTAGGCGGGGGAATATTGGCCGGCTATTCAATGCAATACCTGTTTTCCAGAGATGATGGAGGAAGGGCAGATATTATTGAAAATGGCGGTGTTACTGAAGGCGTTTTATATGAACTCCCCTTTGAAGCTGTTGAATACCTGTTCCAAAGGGAAGGTTTTTACGGACAATGGTACCGTCCTGCCTTTGTAAATGTCCAGGCAGGAAGCAAATTGTACAAAAATGTCCTGACTTTCCATGTCTATAATAAAAAAGGGGAGCTGCCCCCGCCTGACCATTACGCTCTTGAAATTCTCCGTGGCGCAAGAGGAAGAGTAAGTGATGATTATTACAAAAAGCTCGAACAGCAGCTGGAAAAATTGGGAGTTAAGATTCGACTGGATGCATGATAGCATACGACTAAAGGATGAACACAAGTTCATCCTTTTTTCTGTATGGCAAGGGTATTCCTTTTTATACAATAAAAACAGATAAAAAATGAATTGGAGGACCATACCATGCAGGGAGCAAAATTATATGAAGCACATCTAAACTCAAGCAATTTGGAAAGAAGCATCAAATTTTATGAAAACCTCGGCTTTAAAGTTGCTTACACAACAGAAGACAGGAAAGCAGCATTTTTCTTTCTGGGTGAAAATAAAGAGAATATGCTGGGCATCTGGGAAACAAAAGACACCCCAATAAGGAGAAATCATATAGCCTTTTCTGTTTCGCCTGAGAAGCTCCGGGGAATTATTCCGTTTTTAACCGGAAAAGAGATCGAGGTCAGGGAAAGCTTTGGCCTATCACCGGCAGAACCAATTGTCCATACATGGATGCCGGCTGCTTCAGTCTATTTTTATGATCCGGACGGCCACTCATTAGAATATATCGCTGTCTTGGAGGGGGAGGCAAAACCACACCTAAATCCAATGCACCTGAGTGAGTGGGAAAAACTAAGCTAATTCCTGCAAAATTTCATTTGGTGGTTTGAAACAGGCTAAGCGGGTGGTATATAACCTTTGCCATCATCTTAGAAAGAGGGTCATCAAAATGAAAATATTAGCAGATAATGGCTTTTATGAAGTGGAATATGATAATGAACATTATGATTATTTGGAATTAGTACGAACAGACCAAATCTGCGAAATTAACTATGTAACAATGAAAAACTCGTTAACTGGAGAAGTTTATACATTTGAGGCTGATAAAATCAAGCGACTTCGAAAAATAATGAGATTAATGCCAGCCACTAAAGAGAATCTGGTTGCAGACAACCGTTCCTATTCATTATAATAAAAACTAAACAACTAAACATATAAGCAATTCAGACTTTGAAGGAGTGGCAAAAGTGATTCATTTAAATTGGCATGAACGCGAAACACTGAAAAAAGTAAAATGTGTGCACACTGATGCAGCAAAATACATTGTAAACCGGGCTTTAACAGCAGGGAATATCTATGATGTAAAAAATGAAACGGAAGAATTTTATTTCATTGTAGACAATTCCGGAAAAGTAAGCGGATTTTATAAAGACTACTTCCAGGATGCTTGATCGCAAAAGAAAACGGCCTGTTATGGGCCGTTTTCTTTTTACCTTTGTGTCGGAAAAATTCTGCGCACAGTTTGCGTAAATTCATCAAAAAATCCTGCTACTGGATGACCTGCCCGAATGTCCTCTGTATATCCTGTCATTCGGTCATAAAAGTCGGGGTTAACAGAAACATATACGTTATCGATGTCCTGATCGACGGCTTTAACCTGATCTGAAATCTTCCCCTCGACATCCTTAGTCAATTCCCCATTTCCATCTTTTAACCTTGCGGCCACATAGGCATTATTGTCAGTCACGATGACATTCGCAGACTCAACCTCTGGTATAGAGGTAATTTTATTGGCAGCTTTATCAGCAACCTTCATTCTCGGAGAATCATTTTGATTATCATTGTCCGTTCCCGTGCGGGTAAGATCAATCCCCGGCTCAGTGGTGCGTCCATTTTCTCCATAGCTGCTGTCGTTCACTTTAGTCGGCTCTGTCAGGTCTCTGTTTCTCTGAGCTGTTTCATTCATATCAGTATCATTCGTGGCACAGCCTGCAAGCAATGCAGCTGACAGTGCTCCTGCCATCAAAAATTTATGCTTAATCATACACATTCCTCCTTTTGATTTTCCCCCTTATCTTTCCAAGAATAGATACTGTTATTCAAATTTCTTTAAACAAGAAAGGAGCAGGCATTAAGCCCGCTCCTCGTTCATTACGATTCTGACATAAACTGCACATGATCAGTTTTATTCTTGTTATATAATCTTCTTCCA
The DNA here is from genome assembly GCF_002272225.1 of Bacillus sp. 7894-2. Taxonomy (NCBI): domain Bacteria; kingdom Bacillati; phylum Bacillota; class Bacilli; order Caryophanales; family Bacillaceae; genus Bacillus; species Bacillus sp. 7894-2. The sequence continues at coordinate 2,260 of NZ_NPDG01000014.1, read as the reverse complement.
AGCCATGATTGAAAAACTAAAAACAATCCGCCCACAGTCCAGTATAGCGGCAAAGCGGCAGGAGCATTTAAAGAAACCAGCATAATCATTACAGGAGACATTAAACCCATGAATTTCATTTGCTTTGGCGTTTGCGCAGTCATATTGCTAAGCGTGAACCGATACTGAAGATAGTACACTATTCCTGCAATGATCGTGATCCAAATGTCAGAATGACCCAGATTAAACCATAGAAATGAATGTGCCGCAATTTCCTGATTTCCTCTAATGGCATAATAGAACCCCATTAAAATGGGCATTTGAATTAAGATTGGAAGGCATCCCGCCGCATTCAAAGGATTCACTCCGTGTGATTGATACAAACCGAACATTTCCTGCTGCAGCTTTTGCTGCTCCTCCGGTTTTTTCACTATTTTCAGTTTTTGCTGGATTTTTTCAAGTTCAGGCTTTAACTTATCCATTTTTTCTTTCATTAAGCTTTGATTTTTATATTGTTTAAGCATTAAAGGCATTAATATCAGCCTGATCATGATAGTAATGAAGATAATGGCCAGTCCGAAATTACCATGAAAGAAGACAGCCGTTCCATGTATGGCCAATGCAAACGGATTGACAAAATAATGATGGAAAAAGCTTGTTCCTTGTCCTCCTTGTGCCTGACAGGCAGATAAGAATATTGGCAATATAGTGATCATAGTAATGGCCAGCAACCGTTTTATTTTTCTCATTCAGGTCAAACCTCCCGCTATATTTTTATTATAAAATAGGGGAGAGGCTTTCCGGCTCATCGCTTTGGTCGCCTTTTTTCAGGATCAGCTTTGCCATCCATGACTGTATCGAATCGCAAATAAAGGCCCGGTCCATGCAAAACTCTGGAAGGTTTTCATATTCGTTTTGTTCATTCCCGATATTACCGGGACTATAAAAAGCTGGCGTGATTTTCCAAATAATTAACAGCTTAGCAGCTAATCCAATGATATATGTTAAATAAAGAGTATATTCTGATGAAATAAAAGACGATTCAATTAATAGTTCAAAGATGTCCATTCACCTCTATTCACATATGTAAGTATAATTGAATGCTGTATTGATAACAATTGCTGATATTGAACCATTTGCAAAAACTTATTTCTTGTCCATTCTATTGTCACTAAATAGGAATATAATAGGAAAAAGTATATATATATTAAGCTTTTGTATGATACACTCTATCAGGGAGATTAAATTATCTCTAGTTCACTTAATGAATGGTGGGGTATTTTGTCCTTGTTCAAACAAAAAACAATTATCACGCTTGCCAAACTCCTTGTACCCTTATTCATTTTGCTGTTTGTCATGCTTGAAGCAAAAGGGATATTCACTGATTTTAATTGGGCTCTCCTTGAGCTTTATATTGACCGGCTAACCGTCCGCCGAATATTTTTTATCCTTTTATTGGGACTGGCTGCACTTTTTCCAATGTATTTTTATGATGAAATATTGCAAAGACTGTTCAGAATAAGGGTTCCTAAAAAAAAGCTTGTATTTTATTCTTTATCTGCTAACGCATTCTCTAACTTTATCGGACTGGGAGGTGTGGCAGGAGCTACACTCAGGTCCTATTTTTATAAAGATTACCTGACAGGCAGTACACCGTATATCAAAATAATTGCCAAGCTGTCACTATTTTACCTAACAGGCTTGTCTATATTGTCATGGGTCGTCCTATTTACCGATTTACATTTGTATGATGATGTAAAACTTATAAAACTCGCCGTCTGGGCTGTCGCTGCTTACACACCGCTGCTGCTGGGCGTTTACTTTTTTAAGTCGTCATTTTGGAATACAAAGCATATCAAGAAGGGGTTTGCAGGGGAACTGCTGACGGTTTCATTACTGGAGTGGCTGTTTATTATCATATGTATCTGGGGAATTGCCAGAGCCCTTGAAGTATCGATTCCATTTTTTGTTTTGTTTCCGATTGTCATCATCTCTGCTTGTGCCGGTATTGCGAGTATGATACCAGGCGGAATAGGATCCTTTGACTTTGTATTTTTAATTGGACTGGAATCCCAGGGTGTCCCATCAGAACTGGGGCTTTTGATTCTCATGTTCTATCGTCTCAGCTATTATATTGTTCCTGTGTTTATCGGCACACCCTTTATCATGAATCAGATTTGGAATAACGGATTGCCAAAAAACAGCTTTAAAATGTAAAAGAGCCTTTAGGGGCTCTTTATTTTTGGCTCTTTTCGTATAAAATGTTGTTTTTGCCAACAAT